>JAISSN010000026.1 GCA_031273105.1 Holophagales bacterium
GGACAACACGGCCGACGCCAGTGCGGGCAAAAAGGCATAATCGCATAAAGGCGTGAAGCCGAAATATGGCGATCCCATCAATCCCATCTGACATTTACAAACTCATCCGGGTCGTATGACTTTCAAAGTTATACGACCCGGATGAAAAAGGATGAAAAGACTTATCCCGCAATCCACTCAAGCAGCCAGCGGGGGCCTTCGCCCGTGCCGCCGGGCGTGCGGTAGTCTTTTTCCGCTGTCGCCCAGACGCTGGAGAGGTCAACGTGGGCCCAGGAGGCCCCGCCTGCAAACTCTTTCAGGAACAGCGCGGCTGTTATTACGCCTGCCTGACGGTTACTGGTGATGTTTTTGATATCCGCGGTTGTGCTCTTCAGGTTTTCTCTATATTCCTCAACCAGCGGGAGCTGCCAGAGGTGTTCCCCGACGCGCGCGCCGGCGTCTAACATGCGTTCAATCAACCTTTGGTCTGTGCCCAAAACAGCCGACACTCCGTCGCCCAGAGCCACGGTGCAAGCGCCTGTGAGTGTGGCCAGGTCAATAACATGATCAGCGCCCATCTCGCTGGCCCAATGTAGCAAGTCGGCCAGGACGAGACGGCCCTCGGCGTCTGTGTTGAGAACTTCAATGGTCTTTCCGCTTCTGGAGCGGAGAATGTCGCCCGGCTTATAGGCGGAGCAACCGGGCATATTTTCAACCAGGCCGCAAATGCCCGTGACCTTTGCGGGAATGCCCGCTTTGGAGCAGGCTATCAGAGTTGCGAGTACTATGGCCGCGCCCGCCATGTCGCACTTCATGGTTTCCATGTTCGCGGCGTCCTTGATGGAAAGTCCGCCGGAGTCAAAGCAAAGCCCCTTGCCCACCAGAACAATGTGCTTTTTGGGCTTTTCGGCGGGCGTGTATTCCAGTTTTACGACGCGCGGCGCGCGGGAAGACCCCTTGCCAACGGCCAATAGCGCCCTGAACCCGTCTCTTTCCAATTCCTCAGGGGAGAGCACGTCAACCGCGACCCCGTTACCAGCGGCCAGCGCCTTGGCTTTGGCGGCGAAGGCTTCGGGATATAGATCAGCGGCGGGCGTGTTGACTAAATCGCGCACCAGATGGTTTGCCGCGACGCCGATTTCAATGACTGCCTGACGACGGCGCGCTTTGCGCGTGTCGTCGCCGTTTGTAAACACTTCGATTCGCTCGGCGCGCTTGACATCGGGTTTACTGCGATATGTCGAAAAGTCATAGTCGCCCAATAACGCGCCTTCCAGTACAGACTCCTGAACTTCGTCGTGTTCAAAATTGGAAGTGGACGGCGCCAGAAAGCCAATGGCCTTCCACCCTTTTTTCAGACAGAAGCGCGTGGCCGCGCCTGCGGCTTTGCGGATTTTGTTGAGCGTGATTTTTTCTTCATCTCCCAAGCCGACGAGGAGCATCCAGCGGCAGTCTTTGACTCCGTTTGGGTGATGCAGGGGAGCTATTTCCAGGAAGTCAGCCTTGAAGTCGCCCTCATCCATCACCTGGCGGGCAACCTTGCTAACGGCCAGCGGAAGGCGGTGTCGCTCCCTGCCTGAAAAAATTGGGATCACTAGGGCATCGCCCGTAAAGTCCTTGCAAGACTGGGCGCTGATTTCTATCTTTGGCATCTTGGCCTCCACTAAGGTTTCTTGTCTTATGGTGAAAGGATTATGCAACGCTATCACTGCGGCGCGGTAAGCAACGTCGGCTGACCCCTTCCTGCGGGGCGGTTCAAAATTTCAAGGTTAAACCACCCAGATCCAATTCTATGACAAAAACTGCATGATTCAACAATTTTTTGAAAAATACTATAACGATGCGTCTCATTAAAAAAAGAAATATTTGCAATAACTAATAATAATTACATGAATTTATATAAAATTAAATTGATCAAACAACAGTATTGATTATTTTACGTTTTTTCTACTATGGCGCCGCGCCAAGCCGCGTTTCTGCCATCCGAAACCTGGCTCAGCTCCAAAAAGGATACCCAGTCAGAAGCCCAGGGGCCGTCAACGCCGGCCCACTCGACCACCAGCCAATCGCCTTGCGTCACGCATTCTTCCAGGCCCAGACTCCACACGCCGGAAGTTCCCAGGCGATACAAATCCAGGTGGAATACCTTTCCCTTTGGCGCGTCATAGCGGTGCAGTACCGCGTAGGTGGGAGACGACACCTGTTCGGCGCAGCCTCCCAAACCGGCGACAAAGCCCCTGGTCCAAGTGGTCTTGCCAGCGCCCAACCCGCCATTCAACAGCCACGTACCGCCCTGCGGCGTCTGTTTTGCAAGGACCGCCCCTAAATTTTCGGTCGCCTGCTCATCGGCCAGATAAAGCTCACACTCCATATGGTCGCAATCACGCATTCTTGTTCTGCTTCTCAAGCGATTGACCGTACATCTCTCTCAGGATTCTGGAAGCAGCAGGCCCCAGGTCGCTGACCACCAGAGGGCCTTGACCGAGCCTGTCTGCGGCGGCGCCGTGCAGCCAAACCGCGTCCAGAGCCGCCGTCAAGGGGTCGTCTAAATCCCTGGCGTACCTGCCGGCTAACAGCCCCGCCAAAAAGTCGCCCGCGCCGCCTGTAGCAAGTCCTGGGTGGCCCGTGGGGTTTACATAGACGCAGCGCGACCCGCCTCCCGTGATTAGCGTCTGCGCTCCTTTTAATACCAGCACGCCTGGCGGTTCGCCAGCCGATTCCCCCATTAATTCATTTAATTCATTGTTCAGGCTTTCAACGGCTTCCAAACGCTCCTGTGTGCTCACGGGGGCCTCTTGTCCAAAAAGGCGCGAGAACTCACCGGAATGGGGCGTTAGAATTGTTTGAGGGCGGGCCATCCACCTGGGGCCGTCTCCGGCTCTCAGGGCTGAGGCGTCCAAAACCAGGGGGCCGTCCCAATCAGGAACATCTTCCACGCCGCCGGGGCCAGCCAGCAAAACGTCAATGTTACGCGGCAGAGCGCCTTCCCAAGGTACACCCATGGCTTCGGGTATCTGGGCGGCAATAATATCCGCTGCGTTAGGGTCAGGCAGAACGGTCACCAGGCCCGCGCCGCCCCTCAGGGCGCCACTGGCGGCAAGTACCGCCGCGCCGCTCATGCCCCTCGTGCCGGCTCGAATAGCTATGTGTCCGTGTTCGTACTTATGGGCATTCCACTTGGGCTTTGCAAATGCAGGCTCGCATAAAACGCTTAGGGCGCCGCTGGGGTTCGCGTTAAGGGGAATGGAGACGAGGATCACCTCGCCGCACGTGTCTTTAGCGGGCATAAGGCCATGGCATCTCTTCAGGTGGCCGAAACACGCTGTTACATCGGCGCGTATGACGGGGCCGGTTACATCGCCTGAGCTGGGGTCCAGGCCCGTCGGCAAATCCAGCGCGAGCACCTTAAAACGCCGCTCGGACACGCCAAGAGCGTTTGCCCAAGACAGCGCGTCCGCTCTGAGGGGCAGCCTGATTCCCAGACCGAACAAGCCGTCAACCACCCAGCCGCGCCAGGATGAGACCTCCCGCCACGGCGCGTCGGTTTGCCTGTAGCCTTTGCCAAGTCCTTCCCACAGCCTGGCCTGCACTGCGGCGTCGCCTTTCCACTGCGGAGATTGTGGAGATTGTTGAGATTGCGGAAATTGTTGGGGTTGGCCTGGGGCCAGCGTCCAAACGTCAACTTGCCTGCCCTGCAACACCGCAAGGCGCGCCAGGGCAAGGGCGTCTCCGCCGTTATTGCCAGGCCCTGCCAGCACGTGTATCGGTTCACCGCTGGGAATCAGGGCCAGCGCCCCAATAGCGGCGTGTTCCTGCAAGATAAGCGAAAAGATACCCCAATCCCGGATGGCCTGCGTTTCGCACGCCCGCATCTCGTCGGCTGTCAGCAATGTGCGCTTTATCATTGCCCGGCTGCCTACGCCATCCGGCCCGACATTTGCCGCCCGCCAAGCAGGTGCACATGCAAATGAAGCACCGATTGACACGCGTCAGGGCCGCAATTTATGACCAAACGCCACCCCGTTTCAGCAAGGCCCGACTCATTGGCAAGAGACTTAGCCGCCAGATGTATATGGCCTAGAATCGCGGAATGCTCCGGCAATAGTTCATTCAGGTTTGGTATGTGAATCCTGGGAACAATCAACAAGTGCACAGGCGCCTGGGCGTTGATGTCCCTGAACGCGACCACAAGCTCGTCTTCATGGAGGATGTCGGAAGGAATCTGCCTGTTGATGATCTTGCAAAAAATACATTGGTCGCTCATGTCGTCAGTTTATACCATTTTATTTAAGTATTTACACCCCCCCTGCTTGGCCAGGAATGCGCCCTTATGGCTACATCACGCAGCATGAGCCAAGAGGCTCTCCATTATTCAGTTACATCCGAGCCTTTCATTCCAGCTTCCACTCAAATAACTCCTTGAAGTCTGCATAGCACTCTTCGCAAATCCAGTGGTGGGTATCTTTTGTGTAATACGCCATTCCTGTGGATGCGTCTATCTTGTCGGTGCAAAATTCGCAGTGGTCATGGTCCCAATCTTCCCGGGGCTGAATATACTTGGAGTGAACAAGGCGCACTCCTTTCAGGTAATTCATCTGATTCCTTATTCGCCAATCAGTGTTAATATCCATGTGTTCATCTCCTTTTCTACACTGGCACTATGCGGCCATTTTAGTAAACCCTGAAGCCGTTGCCTTTCCAGACGCTTTCAGGCGCAGGAAACGCCCATACCGTGTCGGCGACGTTGTGCCAGTTGTTGGCACAAGCACGAAGCAGGATGGGCTTATCGTGTTACAGATTGAGGGGTAAAAATGTACACTTACCGCTCAAAACAGCAGTAGCCACGAATGAAGTAACCTGAAAGCTATCAAACCGCAAAGGGCGAAAAAGAGACGCCGCCGGATTTT
>JAISSN010000031.1 GCA_031273105.1 Holophagales bacterium
GGTAATAAATAATCAAAAGCTGCGCGATTAAAGCTGCCAATGCCAGCCAAGGCGTAGCCCTTACTTGCCAATGCGGCTTTTTCGGCTCTGTGCATTTGATTAGTAGCGCCACAAAAGCGGCCCGCGCTAGTTTTGAGTTTGAATCACCTTCCTGTATAAGCTCTAATAGCTCGGTCTCCGACATTGTCTCCGACATTACTTTGAGCCTTGTGGCATCAATTATGTATGGCATGATTACTCCTATTCCTTGCAAGTCAGCCAGCGCCAAATGCGGACTATTAAGTGCGTTTTGGGTTTTTGCATAGCCTCTCCGTCTTGTTTGTCAGCGCCTTTCAATTCAAAAAGATAATTCCAGGCCCTCTCGCGCTCAGGGTCACGTAAATTTATTCCGCACTTCTTGCAAGCGAAGCCATACGGCGTGCGTATCAGCTTTGATAAACACATATGGCAGTATGTTTTTTGGTCACTCATTTCTCACTCCTCTTCGTGGGTAACTGCGGCATCAACTCTTCCGGCCACAAATACCAACGACGCTTGCAGTTTTCGCAACCATACCCGCCAAGAATGCGTTTCAGTTTGTGGAAGCAACTGGGGCAATATACCTCGCCCTCAATTTTAATGTCACTCATTCTTCACTCCTCAAAACAGCCTTGCGCCTTTTCCCATGGCGGCGCACGGCGTCGAAAATGGTTCTTCTGCTGACAACGCAGTCTTCGGCTTCACCTGCAAATAGCAATGACAATCGCCCATGAAATAACGCATATCAAGTATTGGCCGCATGAAACCAAAAGCGGCGGAGAATCAATGCACCAAAAATTAACCAGGAAACTTATAGCTATGTTAATGAAAAAATGGTAGGCGTGATAAAATGGCAAACATGAAAGACTTACAACAGTTTTTTGATGCCGCTGTAGAGAAGGCTTTAAGCCTTGTGCCGTGTCCAATCCCTATTGTTATGGAAGCCATGCCGGACGATGTTGAAGATGTTTGCATACACCGCAAGCGATATGATGAACAACTAGGCAGGGACATTGTGGCCGCGTTTGTATTCAACAAAGAAGCCGTCAAAGAATGCTTTGCCGCTAAAGAAGGCCAATCGTTTTTGACGAGCATAATTTTGCATGACATGGCTCATGTTTTTTTTGATGCACATGATGTTGAAATTTATATGGGAAATGGAACCGTCATTTCTGCATTTGTGCCAAACAAGGGCAGTTAGTTTAGCCCCCGCACGTGCTCTCAAATGCTATCAACTGTACAATTAACTCATGGACTACATCACGATAAAGGGCGCGAGGGAGCATAATCTTAAAAACATTGACCTGGCGATACCCCGCAACAAGCTGGTCGTTATCACCGGGCTTTCAGGCTCCGGCAAGTCCAGCCTGGCCTTTGACACGCTGTACGCCGAAGGGCAGCGGCGCTATGTGGAAAGCCTTTCGGCTTACGCCAGACAGTTTTTAGACAAGCTGGAAAAACCCGACGTTGACAGCATTGAGGGCCTGTCTCCGGCCATCTCCATAGAGCAGAAGACCACCAGCCGCAACCCCAGGTCAACGGTGGCGACGGTTACAGAAATTTACGACTACCTGCGCCTGCTCTACGCGCGCGCGGGCAAGCCCCACTGCATGGCCTGCGGCAAGCCCATTTCCAACCAGACCATTCAGGAGATGGCGGATCAGATACTGTCCTGCGGCGATGGCGCCAGGGTGCAGATACTGGCCCCCATAGTGCGCTCCCGCAAGGGCGAATACAAAAAACTACTCCAGGATATGCTCAAGCGGGGCTACATCCGCGCCCGGGTAAACGGTCAGCTCATTGACCTCACGGACGGCGTTCCCGATTTGGACAAGCAGAAAAAACACACCATCAGCGTGGTTATTGACAGGCTCAAGGTTACAAACACGCTTGGCCCGCGCCTGGCGGACAGCCTGGAAATAGCCTGTAATCTCTCCGAGGGCGCGGTGCTGGTTGATATAGACGGGGACGAGAGGCTGCTCTCCACCAGGCTGACCTGCAACCACGAAAAGTGCGGCCACTTTGGGCTGGGCCTGCCGGAGCTGGAGCCGCGCTCGTTCAGTTTTAACAGCCCCTTCGGCGCCTGCCCCCTGTGCGACGGCCTGGGATTCAAGAGACAGTTTGCCGAGGAGCTGATAGTCCCAAACCCTGAGCTGTCAATCAACGAGGGCGCGATTCAGGCGTCGGGCTGGAAGAGCGTCAGCGACGACGGCTGGCGGGCGCAAATGATGGAACAAATAGCAAAAGCCATGCGCTTCAGCCTGGATACTCCCTGGGCGCAGTTAGCCGAGAGCGCGCGCCAGGTTTTGCTCTTCGGGACAAAGAGGGCCATGCGCTTTACTTACCAGAATAAATCCAGCCGCCATGAGTTCACCCACAGCTTTGAGGGCGTGATAGGCAACCTGGAGCGCCGCTACGGCGAAACGGTCAGCGAAGACTCCCGGGCGGAGATGGAACAGTACATGCGCGTGATCCCCTGCGAGGCCTGCGGCGGCCAGCGCCTCAAGCCCGAAGTATTAGCCGTCAGCGTAGGCGGCGCCAATATCGCCCAGGTGGTCTCCAGGAGCGTCCTGGAGGCCAGACGCTGGTTCGATAATCTCTCCCTTGAGGGCAATGACGCCGTTGTGGCGGAAAAGATATTAAAAGAAATCCACGAACGCCTTGGCTTTTTAGACAACGTGGGCCTTGGCTACCTGACCCTGGACCGCTCCGCCGCCACGCTTTCCGGCGGCGAGGGCCAGCGCATCAGGCTGGCCACCCAGATAGGCTCAAAGCTCCAGGGCGTGCTGTACGTGCTGGACGAGCCTTCCATCGGCCTGCACCAGCGGGACAACCATCGCCTGCTGGATACGCTAAAAGAGATGAGGGATTTAGGCAACACGGTTCTGGTTGTAGAGCACGACCTGGAGACCATCCGGGAGGCCGACCACCTGATTGACCTGGGGCCTGGCGCGGGGGAACACGGCGGCTACCTTGTAGCCCAGGGTACGCCAGGGCAGGTTGCAAAGGCCAGGGGTTCGATAACGGGAGAATTTTTGGCGGGCAGGGACGAAATAGCCGTGCCGAAAATGCGCCTGATACCCGCCAGGGGCAATATCTCCGTGACAGGCGCGACTGAAAACAACTTAAAGAATATCGCCGTTGACTTTCCCATCGGGGTTTTTACATGCGTGACGGGCGTTTCAGGCTCCGGCAAGTCGTCGCTGGTGAACGGGATACTATATAAGGCTCTGGCGAACAGGCTCCATCAGGGCAAGCACGTCGTTGGCAAGCACAAAAAAATTATCGGCCTGGAAGAAATAGACAAGGTGATTGACATAGACCAGGCGCCCATCGGCCGCACGCCAAGGTCTAACCCGGCGACCTACACGGGGCTTTTTACCCACCTGCGCGATTTATTCAGCCAGCTGCCGGAGAGCAGGGCCAGGGGATACGCGCCCGGCAGGTACAGCTTTAACGTGAAGGGCGGGCGCTGTGAAAAGTGCGAGGGCGATGGCGTCATCAGGATCGAGATGCACTTTTTGCCCGACGTCTATGTAACCTGCGAGCAGTGCAAGGGCAGGCGCTATAACCGGGAGACCCTCGAAATTCACTACAAGGGCAAGTCCATCGCCGACGCCCTGTCCATGACAGTTGAGGAAGCATTTGACCTGTTCGGCCCCATACCCTCCATAGCCAACAAGCTGCAAACCCTCATGGACGTTGGCCTTGGCTACATAAGGCTGGGACAGGCGGCCACCACGCTGTCGGGCGGCGAAGCCCAGCGGGTCAAGCTGGCTAAGGAGCTTTCAAAGCGCGCCACAGGCAGAACGGTGTATATACTGGACGAGCCAACCACGGGGCTGCACCTGAAAGACATCCAAAAGCTGCTGGAGGTCATAAACCGCCTGGTGTCCCAGGGCAACACGGTGATAGTAATAGAGCACAATCTTGACGTAATAAAAACCTGCGACTGGATAATAGACCTGGGGCCAGAGGGCGGCGACGAGGGAGGCCGCGTCATAGCTAAAGGCGCGCCTGAAGACGTGGCTAAAAACCCCGGGAGCATAACGGGGAAGTACCTGCGGCCGTATTTATATTTATAGCATTTCGCGTCTGTGCTATACTTCTGCTGACAAATTGAAAGGGGGTTTGCCTTGGAAAAAAATGAACGAAAAACCAGGATAGCCGTTTTCGTGGACGGCTCAAATTTATTCTATTTGCAAAAGTCCAAATTAAATGTACGTTTTGACCTTAAAAAACTTCTTGAATATATTGGACGATTTGGAGATGTTGTTTACGCTTGTTTTTACACGGGACAGGATCTTCAGGCTGAAGATAATAAACAACAGGGCTTTATAGATAAGCTGCCGCACCTGCACTTCTCTGTTGTGACTAAGCCCCTTAAAACAATTCATGACGTAGTGACTGGAAATCCAATTAAACAAAAGGCTAATCTGGATGTTGAAATTGTTCTTGACATGTTTAATACCATTGACAACTATGATATGGCGGTACTTATCAGCGGCGACGGAGATTTTGTCAGGCCCCTGGAATTACTGAGGGCAAAGGGAAAAACATTTAAGGTGCTGGCGATTCACGAAACCATCGCCCGTGAATTGCTGAGGCTGGCAGGCATGGACTACATTGACTTTAGAGATATTTTAGAACATATCTGTAAAGAATAACGCGTCACACAGCGGGCAGCAGACGCCTTGAGTACCGCCTCATTTTTT
>JAISSN010000038.1 GCA_031273105.1 Holophagales bacterium
CGCGCGGTGCGCGCAGACTGCGCTGATAGTGTAGCGAGCCGCCGACAGGCGGGGAGAGAAACGGGAAGCGCAGACGTATCTTGAATACTGCAAGACGCTTCTCAAGTTGAATCACTATACTTCACAAAAATGAAATGGACATTTGGGCATAGACAATGGACAATGGCGAAGGCGGTTTGATGTCCGCCTTTTCGAAACCTGGATACTTTTAGGGTGTTGCTTATGCGCGATTTCTACAAACCAATAGCCTTATTGTTCATGCTGACGGCATGTTGCGCTGTGACGCGGCTCGCCGCGCAGGGGGCCAGCTTGCTGCTCCCCTCAAGAAGTCCCAGGGCCAGCGTCAGCCAGGTCGTCGGCATATGCACAGTCACCATCGAATACCACCGCCCCGGCGTCCGCAGCCGTGCGATTTGGGGAGAATTGGTTCCCTTTGGGGAAGTCTGGCGCACTGGCGCTAACCAAGCGACCACCATCAGCTTCACCCATCCCGTCAAAGTTGCCGGTAATCCAGTCCCAGCAGGAAAATATGCCCTGTTTACTATCCCGGGAAGCGAAAAGTGGACTGTGATCCTCAATAAAAAGCATCAGCAATTTGGCTCTTTTGAATACGACCCCGCCGAAGACATGTTGCGCTTTGACGCGCCCCCCGTTGCGGCTTCTTTCTCCGAGCGCCTAACATTTGAAATATGTCCCGCCGACGATTCAAGCGCCAGCGTGGATTTGAAGTGGGAGAGCCTGAGCGTCAGCTTCATGGTGGAAATTGACTTAGACGAAGCTATGGAAGCACAGTTGAAAGATGTGCTTGCAAAGGCGGAGCCAACGGATTGGACAACACGGTACCAAGCGGCCAGATACTTGCTTAACTCAAAAAAAGACATGCCGCAGGCCATGAAATTAATTGAAGAATCAATAAAAATCCTCCAAACGCCGCAAAATTTCTTTGTCAAGGCGCAAATACAGCGTTTAGGCGGCAGCGCGACAGAAGGCGTTAAAACATTGGAACAGGCCATTGACCTGGCGCAAAAACAAAAGCCCCCCTCCCCCATGCTCAAAGCACTGGAAGATACGCTCTCCCAATGGAAGCTGGAAGACCAGAAGAAATAATTCCGCATATTGTTTATATTGGGCTGGCGTCAATCTAACTAAACAAGTAACTCGCCTTGTTTTTTATACTGACTGATAGCATTAACATGTCCAAATCCATCCCCTTCAAGCTGGTCAGCCCTTACTCTCCCGCCGGGGATCAGCCAGAGGCCATAAAACAATTGACGGCTGGCATTGAGGCGGGAGAGCGATTTCAAACGCTTCTGGGCGTTACCGGTTCCGGCAAGACGTTCACCATGGCCTCAACCATCAGCCGTTTGAGCCGCCCCGCCCTTATATTCGCCCCCAACAAAACACTTGCCGCCCAGTTGTTTGCGGAGTTCAAGCAGTTTTTCCCAGAAAACGCTGTTGAATACTTCGTTAGCTACTATGACTACTATCAACCCGAAGCATATGTTCCTGAGCGGGATTTGTTCATAGAAAAAGACGCCAAAATCAACGATGAGCTGGAAAAGCTCCGCCTCAACGCCACGCGCTGTCTGCTGGAAAGGCGCGACACCATTGTTGTGGCTTCAGTCAGTTGCATCTATGGCCTGGGCGACCCCAGCAGCTACCTGGATTTGAGCGTAAATCTTAAAGTTGGTCAAACAAAGGATCGCTCCATGCTCCTGCGCGACCTGGTGGCGATTCAATATACTAGAAACCAACTCTCCTTTGAGCCAGGCGTTTTTCGCGTGAGGGGGGACGTGGTAGAAATATATCCCGCTTACGAAGACATAGCCTATCGTGTCGAACTCTTTGGCGATGAAATTGAACGCCTTGCCACCTTCGACCCATTAAGGGGAACAGTGATTGAAAAGCCGGAGTCGCTGACCATCTGGCCAAAATCCCACTACGTAACGCCCGAAGACAAGCTGAAGAGCGCCATCCGCCAGGTAAAACAAGACCTGGAAATTCGGGAAGAAGAATTCCGCAAGGAGGGAAAAATCGTCGAACTCCAGCGCCTGCGCCAGCGCACCATATACGACATTGAGATGATGCGTGAAATGGGCTATTGCTCCGGCATAGAAAACTACAGCCGCTACCTGGACGGCAGGGCGGTTGGCGAGCCGCCTCACACTCTGCTGGATTATTTCCCGGAGGATTTTATTCTCTTCATGGACGAAAGCCATGTGGCGACGGGGCAACTGCATGGAATGTACAACGGGGATCAAACCCGTAAGCGCACGCTGGTGGAATACGGTTTTCGCCTGCCTGCGGCCCTGGATAACCGCCCGCTGAAGTTTGAAGAGTTTGAGGCGCGGACAAACCAGATTATCTTTGTGAGCGCCACGCCCGGAGATTATGAATTAAGGCAATCCGGCGGGACTGTTGTGGAACAGGTGGTGCGCCCCACGGGCCTCATTGACCCCGAAGTTGAAGTCAGGCCCGTTTCAACCCAGGTTGACGATCTCCTGGAAGAAATACGTCAGCGAGCAGAGAGAGATGAACGCGTGCTGGTGACAACGCTGACAAAAAAACTGTCCGAGCAGCTAACAGCCTACTACCGTGAGCTTGGCGTCAAGGCGGAATACCTGCACAGCGAAATAGACACGCTGGAGCGCGTGGAGCTGCTCAAAGACCTTCGCAGGGGCGCATTTGACGCGCTAATAGGGATTAATTTACTAAGAGAAGGGCTTGACCTGCCCGAAGTGAGTCTGGTGGCCATTTTGGACGCTGACAAAGAGGGTTTTTTGCGCAACCACCGCAGCCTGATTCAAACAATAGGCAGGGCCGCCCGCAATATAAGGGGTAAGGCCATCTTGTATGCCGATACCGTTACAGGCTCCATGAAAACGGCCATAGAAGAAACCAACCGCCGCCGCGCCAAACAACTGGAGTACAACGCCTCCCATGGGATTACGCCTGAAACCATACGCAAAAATATTGACGACGTGCTTGGCGAGGCCTTAGCGCGGGAGTTTATCAATGTTCCCAAAGAAGACAAGGCAGCCGAAGAGCCGCTGTTATACCTGACAGACGCTGAATTTGACAGGGAAGTAAAAACACTTGAGGCTAAAATGCAGCGCCACGCTTCCAGAATGGAATTTGAAACCGCCGCCGAAATCAGGGATAGGGTATTGAGGGCGAAGAGGGAAAGGTTGCTGTCTGTACAATCAAGAGGAGAGTTGGGATTGGAGAGTTGATTGGCGCGCCGCTGGGTGACAGAATGTAGAAAACTATAGCGCTTCCCCTAAATATTAGCGTGTTACACGATTCAATTATCTCTAGTGGGAAAAAGGCAATTTCAGGCGCACTGCGCTACTTTCCGGTTCAAAACCGCGAATACGGCATCGCCAACATCCTTGGTTGCGAAACGCGGTTTTGAACTGGAAATGCTATATTCTCGTTTTCAGGCTTGCCAGGTATAATTTAATCTGGAGTCTTTAATGATAATTGCTTGTCCGGCTTGCGGGGCGCGATTTCAATACAATGAAGAACGTTTTGCGGGCGTGTATTCAAAGCATTTTAAGTGTACAAAGTGCAGCGTGGTTTTTGAATCTTTAAACCCTTCGTCAGCCAAAGACGACCGGGTTGTCAGTCCGCGTGGAAATAAAGACACAGGAGAAGCCAGCCCTGGCGGGCGTCAGGCGGGGTTCGGCCGTGAAGCAAAGAGCGCGAGTACAAGCCATATAGCCTGGCCAGGCGAAGCCGGATACAACGCGGGCGCCGGTCAGCGCGGCGCGGGGAAAGCCTTTGTTCCGCAAAACAGATCGGAAATACGCCTGGTATTCCTCACCGGCCCCAATGCGTCTATGGCTTTGAGCTTGATGAATTCTGAGACGATCATCGGCAGAGACGAGGGCGACATAGCCACCATGGATCCTGAAACATCCAGACGGCACGCCAGGATTGAAATATTGGGCGATGGCACGGTGTGGCTCTCTGACCTGGGTTCAAAAAACGGAACGCTCACAAATGGAAGACCTATAGCGGGCCGCGTACAACTTGCTGACCGCCAGGAATTTACCTGCGGCAAGAGCGCGTTTATGTTGAGATTCGGCGGCGAATGAGAAAATTATAGCCTTTCCGGTTCAAACCCGCGTTCAGCAGTCAGGAGTGCTTGTGATGCTATAACTGCGGCTTTGAACCGGAAAGTAGCGCTGGCGCTAAACTTCACCTTTTTCCACTAGACATA
>JAISSN010000066.1 GCA_031273105.1 Holophagales bacterium
TTAGAATTGGAATGCGCGACACGGATGTCGCGCCGAAATGCGTAGCATTTCGAGAGGCAAGGAACGCTTACGACGCCGTATCCGTAGCAAGGCGAGACCACGCTCTCGCCGTAGCCGACCACTTCAAAATTGCAGGACGCAATTTTGAAGTAGAATTGGAATGAGATAATCCTTTATTCTTGCGTCTGAAGAACCAGTTGCCGGAATTTTTCAGGGTCTAAACTTGCCCCGCCAACTAAGCCGCCTCCTACATCTTTTGTTTTCAGAAGCTCAGGAAAGTTATCAGGGGTGACGCTACCGCCATATAAAATTGGGATTTCATCCCCGGCTTTACCAAGCAGACGGATGGTTTCACTGCGTATGAACACATGAACTTCTTCAACCTGGGCTGGAGTTGCCACACGGCCCGTGCCGATTGCCCAGACTGGTTCGTACGCAATCCATATATCGCCCTGCCCCACTTGGGAAAGGATTGCCAGCTGACGACTGATGACTTCCAGCGTTTCGTTAGACTCCCGCTGAGCCAGGCTTTCGCCGATACAGAGCAGCGGCAGCAAGTTGTTTTCTCTGGCGGCTACAATTTTCGGAGCAAGCGTAGCTTCGGTTTCTCCATAGTACTGGCGGCGCTCAGAGTGTCCCAGTATGACGCCGTAGCAACCAACGTCTTTGAGTTGGGCCATGCTGACTTCGCCCGTGTAAGCGCCTTTTGGCTTATCCAGGCCGTTCTGGGCGAATAGCAGAACGCCAGCGGGGATAAGTTTATTTCCAACTAACTCCAGGTATGGGAAGGGGGGGGCTATGCCTGCGGCGACGCCTTCTTTTTGCTTGTATCCGGCGGAGAATCTGGCGCAAAATGCTTCAACGTCGGCGCGCAGGTGATTCATCTTCCAGTTGGCTACTACAGCCTTGAGGTTTTTCATCCTCTGCTCCTTTGTGGTTTTCCGGCCCCGGCCTTCAGGCCAAACAGCCCCGCCTCAAGGGCGGCATATATTTTGGGGCGCAAGGCGCATAAACCCACCACATACCACATTATCGTCACAGCTCCAGCGCCTTGACGCCGGGCAGTTCAATTCCAGATAAAAATTCCAGGCTGGCGCCACCGCCCGTGCTGATATGGGTAATCCGGTCAGCCACTTTTGCCTTGTTTACGGCTGCCACGCTATCGCCGCCGCCAACCAGCACGAATGCGCCCGCGTCGGCTGCCTTGGCCATTTCTTCGGCTATAGTCAGGGTTCCGACAGCAAAAGCTTCCATTTCAAATACGCCCATCGGGCCGTTCCATATAAGCGTCTTGGCGTTTCTGATTTCAACCAGGTAAGCGGCGACGGTTTCAGGGCCAATATCCATGCCCATTTGGTCGTCGGGTATATCCTGGCCGTCTGTAATGGTCGCAGGGGCGCTGTCCTTAAATTCCGGCGCGACTATGTGGTCAAGGGGCAAAAGCAGCTTTGTCCCCTTCTTCTTGGCTTCCGCCAATATTTCTTTTGCAAGCTCCAGCTTGTCTTCTTCGCAAAGACTTTTGCCAATAGAAGCCCCCTGCGCTTTTAGCAGCGTATAGCTCATTGCGCCGCCAATCAGTATGACATCGGCTTTTCCGAGAAAGTTGCGTATCAAATCAATTTTGTCAGAGACCTTTGCGCCGCCCATTACAGCCACCAGAGGCTTTTCCGGGTTGTGGGTGACTTTGCCCAGTGCTTTCAGCTCCTTTTCCATCAGGAAGCCAGCTGCTATCCGATCTTTCTGAAAACTTGGGACAACGCCCGCTACAGACGCGTGGGCGCGGTGGGCGCTGCCGAAGGCGTCGTTGACGTAGGTGTCAGCCAGGCGGCTCAGCGCTGCGCAAAATTCAGGCTTGTTTTTTGTTTCGCCTTTGTCAAAGCGCAGGTTTTCAAGGAGCAACACCTGACCCGGCTCAAGGGCGGCTGCTTCGCGCTCTACTTCTTCGCCGGTAACGGCTGAGGCCAGGCGGCAATCCAGGCCTTCTTTATCCTCAAGCCATGCCGCTATGGGCGCCATGCTGTAGGCGGGTTCAAAGCCGGCGCCCTCGGGGCGTCCCATGTGGGAACACAACACAACGCTTGCGCCATTGTCGAGCAAGTGCTTGAGGGTTGCCATCGTTGCCCTGATTCTCGTCGCGTCCTTTATGACGCCCTCTTTAATAGGCACGTTAAGGTCGGCCCTGAGAAGAACGCGATGGCCTTTGACGTTGAGGTCGTTAACATTTCTGAACGGCATGACTGTCTCCTTGACGGTTCGGATTTATTGTACTACGAGTGAGAAAAGCAGAGCATGTTTTTACTATGTAACAGACAAACTAATGATTCCGCCGTTTTTGGCCTACAAACTATCATCCAGTTCAAACTCGGGATCCGGGTAAGAAAGTATTTCAGGGCCATTTTTTGTGATTGCTACCATATGCTCAAACTGGGCGCTGAATTGACCGTCCGCCGTGCGCACTGTCCAGCCGTCAGACTCTACCTTGCAGTTGTGTGTACCCATGTTGAGAATTGGCTCGATGGTGATCGTCATGCCTGTCTCCATCCTGAAGCCTGTTCCGGGAGCTTGCTCGGCGCAAAGCACCTGGGGGTCTTCATGCAGGTCGCGGCCAATGCCGTGGCCTACGTATCTCCTGACGACGTTGTATCCTCTCTCTTCCGCGAAATTTTGAACCGTTGTCGCCATGTCGCCCATCCTCAAACCAACTCTGCAACAGCTTACGCCAAGGTACATGGCCAACTGGGTTGTGGCAATCAGGTCTTTTGCTTTATCGCTGATGCGTCCGACGCCAACGGTCAGGCAGGTGTCGCCATGGTAGCCGTCTAGTTTTGCACCGCAGTCAATGGAGATTACGTCACCCTCCCTTAGCGCGTAATTGATTGGTATTCCATGCACTACGCCGTCGTTTACGGAAAGACAAAGGGTTGCGGGAAAACCTTGATAGCCCTTAAAGCTAGGCGTGGCGCCTTGCTTGCGGATGTAGCTTTCAGCTAATTTGTCGAGTTCCAAAAGCGAAACTCCTGGCTTTACAGACCTGGCTGCCACCCGCAGAGCATTTGCCGCAATGCGTCCGGCTTCTCTCAGTTTATCTATTTCTTTGCGACTCTTTATGCGAATCTGATCGTGGATGGACACTGCATTCACCTGCATTACTCAATTAAGGCTGAAAACATTCGGAAAAGGCTCAGGCTGCGTTTGAATCAGGAAACCCCCTTTGGGTTACGTTCTCTATGATACTTTATTACTCGTATCTGTACCGTGCGGATACAAAACGGGAGGCCGACGTGATTTTACGTAAACCGCTCACCGCGCTGATGATGCTTATGGTCATTGTCTGTTCGCCCAGCCGTCCGGACAATGTTCCCCTGGACGCCCCCTGGGTGGGCAGCAATAGTGAAGGATGCTTTTTGAAAATCGGTGAAAGGGTGTTCAAAGGATGGCACATGAAGGGCTGGGATAAAAAGGGCAATATGATAGTTGAGGGCGTCTGGGAGCTGGACGGCATTGCAAGGGCGGTCATAAACACAAAGGAAATAACAAGGTTTGACGGTGCTACTTTCTATATGGAAGACGGCGCAAAGATAACCCGGCAGGAATAATAGCCGTTTTCCTTGCGGAGCGAGCCGACAGACAGCCGGTGAGCGAAAGGGGGAGACGTAGCCATGGACGCGCGTATTTATTATCTTTTTCAAGCGCGTTGACTAAAATGGAATACACTCAGGAAGAATGGAATTGGTTAGAAGCGGAGTGGGCCTTTCACTGTCATGGCCGCACGGCTTTTATTTCGCCGGAGGACTTTCGCCAGGCCAAGGCCTGGGCCGAGGAGGGCATTCCGGCGGAAGCCGTCGTCTCGGCAATGGAGAGTTTTTTTGAGCGCCGGGCCAAAAGGCCGCGCCCCAGAGCTTTCGTCACGCTTGCTCACTTGAAGAAAGACGTCGAAAAGGCGATGTCGCTTCGCAGAGCAATTAGCAGGGCGGGGGACGCCATAGTAACTCGCTTTCCCGAGTGGGGTTCTGTAAAGGCCCCTTTAAACTCAGACCCCAGGGCCAAAGCGGCCTTTGAGGCATGGATGCGCCTGAAACACAGCGCGCCAACGCCTGAGTCTTCCGGCTATCTGGAGCATTTAGACTCTGAACGCGCGGCTCACAATATTTTCGTTTATATAGCTGCGGATGCGCTGGGGCCAAAGCTAGGGGCGATTAAAACCAATTTGGCCGAAAAACTTAAGGCGGTTGATATTCAGGAAGACTCTTCGGTTTGGAACAGGGCCTGGAATCGCCATTTTTCCAAAGACGTTTGCGCGGCGTGGGGTTTGGATGGAATTTGACCCTGACTTCTGCCTGGAAATGGAATGAGCGCATTGAGGGATTATTCAGAATCCGGCGGCTCTTCATCCTGAATATCAATTTCAAGGCGTTTTATTTTTTCCAGGAAGGTGGTTCGTTTAAGGCTGAGTAGTTCGGCGGCTCTCTTTTTGTTTCCTCTGGTTAAGGAAAGTGATTGCAGCATTAATTTCTTTTCAATCTCCGAAACAACCTGGTTGAGGTCAAGCCCATCCGGCGGGAGGTCAAGAGGCGGCCAATCGCTCGGATGGGCTGTTTCCGCAAACAGGGGGGCCGGAGGAAGACTTGAAACTATTGTTTCGCCTTCAGGAACTCGGTCTAAGAGAAAGATAAAGTCTTCCCTGGTCAGAATGGGCCTTGAGGCCGACAGCACAATGGCTCGCTCAATCGCGTTTTCCAGCTGACGGACGTTGCCCGGCCAAGGCAGCGCGCATAAAAGCGGGTCAACGCTTGGATGAAGGGCCTTTGGGTAAAGACCGTGCTCCTTAGCCTTTCTGTTTAAAAAGTGCTGGGCTAGAAAGGGGATTTCTTCACGGCGCTCCCGCAGCGGGGGAAGTGGAATTGGTACAACGTCCAGGCGGTAAAAAAGATCTTCACGGAAAGAGCCGTCCTTCACTTTTTTCCACAGGTCTTGATTAGTGGCCACCACGACGCGCACGTCAACCTTTATCGGACTGCCGCCGCCCAGAGGCTGGACTTCGCGTTCCTGCAACACCCTTAGCAGTCTCACCTGAGCGGCCAGCGGCATAGTGGCCACTTCGTCTAAAAATATTGTCCCTTCGTGGGCCTCCCTGAATTTGCCCGGCGTATCTTTTCTGGCGTCTGTAAAAGCGCCCTTAGTATAACCAAATAGCTCAGATTCAATGAGATTTTCGGGTATGGCGCCACAGTGAACCGCCACAAACGGCCCGTCGGCATCAAGGCTCATCCTGTGTATCGCTTTAGCTACAACTTCTTTTCCTGTGCCGCTTTCGCCGGTTAGCAGCACCGTTGCCCTGGTAGCCGCCGCCGCCCTGGCTTTAGCCAGCACCTCCTGCATAGCTTGACCGATGCCCACTAAGCCCAAACCCAGAGCCTGAGTTGCCGTGAGAGGCGGTCTCCCTTGAGCCAGAGGGCGCAGCCCGGGCAATGGGGGGTCTTCATTTAAAACGCCCCAGCGGACGCTGCCAATGGCCGACCAGGCGGAAAGAAATTCAATAGAAATAGGCCCCGCGTCTGGTTGGCGCAATAGCAGGATTGGAAGCGCGGCCACTTCACCGCTCATCCTTACCAAAGCGTGAGGCGGCTCTTGTCCGCCAACGGAAATAACCCATAAATCGGCGTCCTTTGGAGAAAGGGCGGGCGCCATATTGCGGTCTATTGTTATTTCCCACTGGCTGCTCCAGCGATGCTCAATCCCACGGGTGGATTCACCCAGCGTTGACCAGTGTAAGCGCGGAAGATTTGACAAAACGGCTGTTTACCTCTCAATCAATTATATATCAATAAAATAATATTTTGTCAAAAAAATGACATTTTACCCTTGTCTTCAGTTTTTCTGAAAGAAAAAGGCTCTTTGCGCCATTACTCTGTTGAACGCTTTTTCAAGGAGTCGTCATGCGCCCATTTATTTTTCTTCCGCTGGCCTTTACCGTTTCCGCCCAGGAGATACCAACCACGTTGAAGGATCAGCAGTCGCTGGCCGTCACCATTTACAATACCAATTTGGCCCTGGTGAAAGACCAGAGAAGTGTCAAACTGCCAAATGGTTTATGCCAGCTTGCCTTTCAGGAGGTGTCGGCCCAGATAAGGCCGGAAACGGCTATTCTGAAAAACCTGACCGCCCCCAAAGATTTTTGGATTGCGGAGCAAAACTT
>JAISSN010000101.1 GCA_031273105.1 Holophagales bacterium
CCGCGTTGATCCCCTGTTTTGCGGGAATCCCAGAGCGATGGGGGGATGGCCATGCCAAGGAGGGGGCGGCCTGGCTTCAAACAGGCGCGGCGGCTTTTAAAAAACAGAGCCGCTATGCCCAAGCCCTCAGGTTGTCTGAGCTATTTGGCGAAAAACATGGCATACAGAATCTGGGGCGCTTTGAACCAGTATTGAAAGACATTCAGTTACCCCATAGCGACGCCTGGCCGGTTTCGGGCGCGACGCGTCAGCGGATACTCCTGGTCCCTGGAACAAGCCGCGCGGGGGCCTGCAAACGCTGGCCGCTGCCCGAGTGGATTCAGCTTGCGAATGAATTAAAAGGCTCAGCGGACTTGCGCTGGTCTCTAGGCCCGACGGAGGTCGCCTACCGTCAATGGCTGCCCGAAAAAAGCGGCGTTGAAGCGTTGCCCGCCTTGCCATTCTGGGAGCTGGCATCAGTCATCCGCACCGTTGACCGCGTCATCGTTGGCGATACTGGCTTGCTGCACCTGGCGATACTCCTGGGAGTTCAGGTCACGGCCCTGATGGGGCCGTCAGACCCTGTAGTTTCGGGTATTCCCTCTGGATGCGGGGTCATCGTCAGGATCGGCGTTGAATGTTCCCCTTGCAGGGAACGCAGATGTCTGCGCCGCAGTTGTATGGAATACTTACAAATGGATAAGGTGCTGGCGACATTGTGATTTCACTATTCAAACCCTGCCTGGTCAAATCAGTGTTGGCGCGGGCGTTTAGACGCGGCGCACTGCTTTGTTTGTTTTGCCAGCTGCTCTTGCCTCCAGCGCTGGCTCAATCCCCTGCGGTTTCAGAGTACAAACTGGATAACGGAATAAGATTGCTCCTCGCGCCCCGTCCAGGCTGCGGCGCGATACACGCGGTCTGGTTCCTCAATGGCGGATTGCTGTGCAACGGCGCCATCCCCCACGAAGCGGCGGATCTGTTGTTTGCCGCGTGGTTTGTCGGCCATAAACCATCATCCGAGCCTGGCTTTTGGATGAAGGCCGACTCTGACGGAATTGCTCACGGGCGGGACATTACAACAGAGGCGCTGGAAGCCTGGGGGCATGGCGAGTCCCGCCGCTTAAAGCAAGTGTTGACGCAAGAGCAGGTTGCCCTGGCAAAACGCCTTTTCGCCCCTGAGCGGCAGGCGTCGGACACGATGGCGGAGTTATGCGCGCTAACCTTGAGCGAAAGCGACTATGTTGCGCACAGGCCAAAAAACATTGAGAACTTGGCCTCAATTACGCTTGACGATATACAAAACCTCGCCAAAAAATACGTCGTCGCCAATAAAACCTTATTGGTTTTGGTCGGAGACCTGGAAGAAGCCTCCGCAATGAGGGCCATGGAAGCGTCTTTTGGTCAATGGGAACCTTCCGGCGCCGCAATGACAAATGACGCGCCGCCAGGCAACGATTCCATAGATGATCCCCAGGACGATTCCACAGACGATTCCAAATCGCCCTCTGTGGATGAAACGCGAAAAAGAGAAATTACATCGGATAAATCAGAGATTTTAGTGGCCTGGCCAATACCCAGGTCTCACAGCGCCCATCTGCCATCCCTGGAATTATTCGCCGAAATTCTTAGCGGCAGTGTGGATTCCAGGTTAGTGAAACAACTAGCGAATGAGAAAGTATCTTTAAGCAGCGTGGAAACAATGGTTAACTCCCCGGTCGGAAACAGGGCTGGACTGTTCGTAATCAGGGCTGTTGTCGCCGATGGATATTTGGCGCGCGAGGCGGAAGGCTTCGTCCTGAGCAAAATTCAGTGCGCATTGAGTATTGAACGCGACGAGCACGGCAGGCCCAAAGACGGCGATTGGTTGAGCGAGCTTGAAATTAACCGCGCGACACATCGTCTAAACGCCAAACGCGCCCTGCGCCTGGCGAGCGCGTCAGGCCTGGCTGCGGCATTGATAGACGCTTTTGTGAGGGCGGACGATTGGAGACCGGCCCTGGCGCAGGTATCCCAGGACGTCAGCCTGGCGCCGCAAGTAATCATGCCCGTTTTACAGTCATTTTTTCAGGCCGGTTCCGCTTATTCCATCCTGGCGGAGCGCGACCCGATTCAGTTCCCCAGGAGCCCGGAACACGCGCGCCTGGCCTCGCTGCTTTCACAATTATTGGATACTAAGATCAGCGACACTGCGAAGCGGGAAGCCTTGATTAAGGATACCATTCGCCAATTTGGGCAGGCGCCTCACGAAACGCGCCGCGAAATGCTGTCACTGCTTGAGTCTGAAGCAGCGTCGAGGGGCAGAGATGATTAAGAGCGTCTTTGCTGCGTCGTTGACGCTGTTGTGCGGCTTCCCTCTGGTCGCGCAGGAAATTCAGTCTTACGAATTGTCCAATGGCCTGGAAGTTCGGGCGCGCTGTCTGGTAAATACCGGAATAGTGAGCGCCCGCCTGGTTTTGTCCTGGACGGAAGGCACAGAAAGCGCCCCCGAAGGCACTGCCTGGATGTTGTCAAGAGTTCTCCCGGAGCTTGGAAGCAACGGAATGGACAGGGCGGCGTTTCAGAGCCGCAAAGACCAGGCCGGTGCGCTCTCCCGAATAGATGCGGGCGATGGCTGGATAGCGTGGACTTTTGACGCCGTGCCGGCAAACGCGGACGTGATGATTCAGCTCCTCGCGGACGAGGCGTTGCGCCCGGCCTGGACAAAGTCGGAAACACCGCCGGAAATTATGACCAGGGCCTGGGAAAACCGTTTTTTCGATGATGAGCGATTTGAAGCCATCTATGCTTTCAGAACGGCTGTTCGTGACCCGCAAATATCCAGGCTACCCGACGCGCCCATTAACATGGAGCGTTTTTTTGCGCTATGGGCCAACCTGAGACGGCCGGAAAAAGCGGCGTTGAGCATTGTTGGCGACATTGAATCGCTTGCGTTGAGGCGGTCAATCCACCAGCACTTTGGCCCCTGGGATGGCGTACGCTCTGAAGCAACAAAAAAGGCAAATCCGGCGAAACCCACCAAACCTGAATGGCCTAGGCGCATTGCCCATCGCTGTGGGGATAATCACGAGATATGGATAGGGTGGAATTTGGATATTCTCTCCCCGGCAGAAACAACTATCTTCACGGCGCTTATCCCCTGGATACTTAGATCTGCCCTGCCGGCCTCAGACGAAGTCATCAGCGGCTGGGAATCAGACCCGGGCGGCCGCTGGCTCCGCGCTGCGGGGGGCCAGCTTGATCTATCCCGGGAAAAGCTGGAATCTCACTTGAAATCGCTGTTAAACCTATCCATCACGCAGGGATTACTGGAAAAAGCCATCGCGGCCAGGGACGAATACATCCGCGCAAAGGCGCTTCACCCCCATTTGGCGTTGGAACAAGACGCGCGGTTCAGTCCGCCCGAATCAGACGTAATAAAGCAGATGATTGAAAAATGCATGACGCCGGATAATCTGGCGGTTTTGTTTTTTGATTCCAATTCTGAATAGAAACCAGTCCAATCAAAATTGCAAGGACGTAATTTTGATTCAGAAGCGGAATGAGTGTAGTATGAAGTATGTACCTGCTCATACTCAAGAAGCTCAAGAAAGTAATACTTCCTGTCATCATCATCCTGCTCTGTCTGTGTATTCTGCTGGCGGCGCTGATGTTCAGCAGGTCGGCTTCAGGGAATAAGTCTTTTGTCCAGTCGGCGACAATGGTGGAAGTCCCGATATTCGAGACCGCTGGGCTAAAGGTAATGGGGCATGACATCAGATTCATGGTAGAGGCAAAAGAGCTGGATCTCTTCTTCACCAGGATACCAACCGGAGAAGTAAACCTGGTCTATGAGTACGACTACGTCGTCAGGATCGGAACAGACTTGCCGGTCAAGCCGGAGCTGGTGAACGGCAAGGTGCAGTTAAAAGAAAAAGACATAAAGGGAGACATTCTTGATGTCGCAATCTCCAACCTGAAGCTGATCGGGTGCTACTCAAGCAACTGGCACACCAGAAACAGCGTCTATCTGGATAATCTGTTCAATGACATAAACAACATTGAGAAAACCGTAAGGTCAAAGATTTCAGAGAGACACAAGGCCGAAGCGAAGACTTCCATCAGAGAACAACTGACCAGCAACTATAAGGCGTTGGGCTACGATGTGATTTGGATCTGAATTTTTTTGTCAGATTCATTTGCCCAGTCTGCCAACGGGTATAATAACGCTCACCCTTTCTTCAGCAGATAAGCCCGCGGCGGTTTTTACGGCGTTCAGGTCAACGCCGCTGGCTACGGTTGCCCCAAGGCCACTGGCCGCGACTTGCATCAGAAGGGCCTGGGAGGCTGCGCCTGATTCCCAAAATGTGTAGAGTTCTCCAGCGTCGCCGCCACCCAGTCGGGAGGAAACGCCCGAAAAAATAAATACGGCCGGAGACTTTGGAATCCACG
>JAISSN010000141.1 GCA_031273105.1 Holophagales bacterium
CCCGACTTCCAGATAACGGTCGCGGTAAAGGACCCCAAGTCCAAACTCTTCATCAACGGGCAGGAACGCAACAGCGGACAGGTTACGTCCGTCGCCCTCAACCGCGAAGGCGATACCACCATACCCATTCAGGTAATAGCGGAAGACGGCAAAAACTTTAACGTCGTAAGCGTAACCACCAAGACCATGGACATCAATACAAAGGTCGTCATAGCCGACTCGATGGCCGGCAATTTGCTGGACAACGCCAGGATCACCATCCGCGACTCCAAATCTAAAGAGCTTCTGGCCAAAGACATAATCCTGCCTATGAGCGCCCAGGGCACGGAGTTTCTGGGTCTGGAAAAGGGCAAGTTGTATGACATATACGCCCGCACCGATGATACGTCTGAAGGCTGCGTTGTAGCCTTCGATCCTTCAAGGGAAGATACGCTGAGGATTTATTCCCGCACTGACTGGATAAGAGACCTTCCCGCCTCGGCGCCGATAATCACCGACGTGTCTTGGGCGCCCGTCCCCTCAACGGGCTATTTGGCCGACTGCGATTGGAGAACGCTGCCCGCGGGCGTCAACGTCATCAAGGAGGATACACCCTTAAACATGTACGTATTAAGCGTCATAGCCATGGCGGAGAGCGAAGTGGGGGGCTATAGATACGACCACGGCAGCCTGATGGTCAATATTGACGATATCGCGTCGTATGACCAGGGGAGTTACATACCGCCCTTAGGATACTACCGCTATTTTAAAGAACCCGTTGTTGTGGACGGCAGACGCTACCTTAAGACAGAAATCGTCTGGAATATGAGCAGCTACGTCTCTGAGGGCAGTCACTTTCTCGACATAGTTGTCAGTGACTGGGCCAACAACCGCACGGATAAAAAGATATATCTTGATTTAGGAACAACGGCAAACGCCACCGACAGGGACTTCACGGCCTTTTATCCAGATTGGTACGCCATTAGATCATATACTACAGGCGTGAACCAACATCTGTATTCCAGAGAGCCTGCGGAGGGCGGCGGAGATATGCCTTCCGCGCCTTCCCTTGATAGTCTGTATTTCAGAGGGCCTGCGGAGGATGGCGGAGATATGCCTTTCGCGCCTTCCCTGTCTTCCCCCAACACCGTGCTTCCCGATCCTGTCGGCCCTGAAGGCGACACCATTTACGTTTACTTTGAAACAGATTTCAGGGAATCCTACCCCAGCGGCACAACCATTAGCGGTTTCAGGAGTTATGAGTTGGAGAGGGCGATAAACGCCAATGGTCCCTTTGAGTTAGTCCGAAAGCAAGACTACTCGTACCTCTATTCCAGTTATTACCATAGTGGTTATGATTACAGCCCCGAACTGGTGGGGGGCGGCACCTACTATTACAGGATGAGGTATTGGAACAACGCCGGGTATTCCCAGTGGTCGCCTGTCAAGGCCATCACCATCATGCCCTCCTTTAGGACAAACCTGGTTTCCCCCGCCCACAACGCCGTAAGCAGCACGCTGTGGCCCACATTCAGGTTCCGCGCGCACGAGGCGCTGCTTGACCCAGCGGGTTCGGATTACGGACGCTTTCTGCTATTTATCAAAGACAAAGAAGGCTATCCGGTCGTCAGCGCCCGTTTCGAGGTTGACTTCAGAGTTATGACGGACGGCAAGCCCCTCATCAGGATATATTGGGGCGGCCAATGGCTTGATATTTCCCAGAAACCCGACGGCACTCCGGTTGAATCCTTCGTCAAGATCGAACCAGGCGGAATCATCGCTATTGACACAAAGCTGGCCAATGATAACTTTAGCGACCAATTTACCTTGTTCACCCTTTATCCCGGCGTGCCTTACGAGTGGAATATCTTTGGCGACAGATCCGGCTACACCGCAAATTGGACCTATACCTTGACTGACGGCGCGTATTTTTATAAGAGTCAAGGTCCTAATTATCAGGGCTACACCGGCTATAACTACTCCTACTCCTACGGCTCTACGCCAGATGAAGGATCGGGGGCGGCAAACGGCTACTTCACCCTGATCATATCCCCTAGCGCGAATTAAAGGAGGCAAAACATGAAATTTTCTTGCGCAAAATACTGCACCTTAGCCCTGGCCTCGGTTTTGGCGCTGGGCCTGGGTTGTAACAGCACTGACCCCCAGGACTCGGGCGGCGGCGGCGACATAACGCCCCCCAAAGAAATACCCGTGGTGAATAACCCGGTGGTTAAGTACAACTTCTATGAGCCAAAGTCAGAAGAAGGCCTGATGAAAGACACCAACTACGGCTACCTGATAGCCAAGGTGCGCCCCGGCTTTAAAAAGGCATGGTTTGAAAGCCTGGGCTTCAAAATTGTAGGCAGCATCGCCGCCGAAGGCGGCGTTTACTATCGCCTTTATAAAGAGAGCGACGTATTGCCGGCCCTCAACAGGGCCAAGATACACAACGGCGTGATGTTCATCGAGCCTGATATTCCCCGCGAGCTTCACGCCCCGGTGACCTTTAATAACCCTGATCAATATCTTGTCACCAATGAGCTGTACGGCGTCAAATCGATAAAGGCCTACGACGCCTGGCTAAAGCACGGCTTCGGCCCCAATAAGCCGATAATCGCCTCTGTTGACACAGGCGTGAGATGGCGTCATGAGGATTTAGTGGGCCAGATAAAACACGCTTTCACATGGTGGCTGCCCACCAGCGGCACAAACTGGACGACCCTCGCCACGGTGGACGGCAGCATACCCCTTGACAGCCCGAGAATTATGGCGCTGCTGCCCGATATGACAAAACCCTACGAGGGCGTTACGTATTACAGCACCGACCATGAGGCCCACGGCACGCACACCTCCGGCACCATGGTAGCCAAGGGCAATAACGGCGTGGGCATAGCCGGCGTCTGCTGGAATGCCGAACTCATTCACTATAAGAGCTTTTCTTCAAGCGGCAACGCCTATAACTGGACGGTACTCGGCTCCATCTGGCATCTGGCCAGGTGGAAAGAGGCCAATAACTATACGGCCACAATCCCCGTTAATTGTTCCATAGGCGGACCGTACGCCAGCCAGTTCGAGATTGACATGATCGCCCACGGCCTGAAAAACGGCATCATCCTGGTAGCAAGCTCGGGCAATAACGGTCAGAGGATGGTTAATTATCCGGCGGCTTATTCGGGCGTCATAACGGTAGGCGCCACCACGGGCGCCGATAAGCTGGTGAATTTTTCCGACTGGGGCCCGCATCTCTCCGTAGTAGCCCCGGGATCAGAAATCTACTCAACCGTCCACACCACTACAAACACCACGGTTTTGGACGAAAACAGCGCGTATGACGTGTATGACGGCACCTCGATGGCGGCGCCCCACGTCACCGGCCTTATCGGCTACATGCTGAATTTCAATCCAAATCTGAGGCCCGACCAAATAAAGACGCTGATAGAGCAAAACGCCGACTATATTGACGGGCAAACGGGCTTTTCAGAAAAAACCGGCTGGGGCCGCATCAACGTGCTGAAAACCATTGAGGCCGTGATGAACAACGCCGCGCCGCCGTCCAACTACACCATGAACCCCGTAAAGATCAAGGCGCCCTCTTTTGCTAACGAGAGCGCCGTCTATCTCTACAACTGCTCGGCGGATGGGACCATTGAAAACTACGTGGCAAGTTCATACGTCGGCCAATATTTGGCCAATATGGAACCGGGTAATGATGATTTTACCAGAGAAAACGACGTGGCCTACTTCAACATGCTGAGGGCGGGGCGCTATGTAGCCAAGGCGTTCCTGGCGGGCGCCGTCGCCACCACCGACGTGTTTGAAGTCGCCGCCAACAGCCCCGTGATAGAGAAAGAACTGGCCTTCAGCGCCGAAGTACTATTCAGGACTGTGCAGACGTTTTACACCCAGGACGCCAAAGGCAAAACCATAGACCTGAATAACCCGACCTATACCGACACCTGCATTGTGCTCTATGACGGTGTCGGCAACTATCTCTGGGAAGAAGACTACTGGCTTATGGACAGCTACAGATTCCCCGTATTCTCCGGCGATGCTTACTACGTCCTCATATACGATTTCAACGGCGCCGCCAACGCGGGCGAATACGCCATGTATCTCACCGGAGGCCAGCCCTGGACGCCGGGCGGCGAGCCGGGCCAGGGCACAGAATGGATTTTAGAAGACTTGCGGCCCTTTGGCGTCAACGAATACGTATATATCCCGATAGCCCCGGGCAGCTACGCCAACCCTGGTACGGGCGTCAGGAGCGCCCACGCGACCACCGGGGGCGCCGCCCAGACCGTCAGCCTTGATACCATTTACTATGGCCGATTTAACGATTCCGCCGGCACCTCCGGCGCTACGGGCCATTATTACAAGTTCAGCGTTGAGTAACCAAAGAGACGAGAGGAGAACTAACCTATGAAGAAGCATTTCTACTTACTGATAGCGGCCGTGATGGCTCTGCTATTCTCATTTGCCGCCTGCGGCGGAGACGACGACGTCAAGGTTAAAGGCGTGTCGCTCAATAAAGCCGCAACGTCAATAGCCGTCAACGCCAGCGAAACGCTGACCGTAACCTTTGAGCCTGAAAACCCCAAAAACAAAACCGTGTCCTGGGCCAGCAGCAACACCAGCGTAGCCACGGTGACAGACGGCGCCGTCAGGGGCGTGGCGCAGGGGACAAGCAATATAACCGTCACCACGGAACAGGGCGACTTTAAGGCCACCTGCGTCGTCACGGTGTTCATTCCCCCCCCGACGGGCGTTGCGCTTAGCAAAACGTCCACGGAGCTGACCGCTGGTCTGGACGAGCGCCTGACGGCGACCGTCGCGCCCGCCGGCGCAAACCAGACAGTGACCTGGGCCAGCAGCAACCACGCCGTAGCGTCCGTATTCAGTGAAGGCAACGGCGACGGCAGCGTCACGGTCATAGCCGTTAGCCCGGGAACCGCGAATATCACGGCCACGGCGCCCAATGGGTCCAATGGCGTCGTCTCGGCCCCCTGCGTAGTCACGGTGAGGCCCAACGTTATAGTAGCAGCGGGCGTGATAGTAAGCCCCCCCACAATAAACCTCATGGCCGCCGTATCCGGCCTCACGCCCGACAACGACACCACCGTCCAGTTGGACGCGGCCATAGACCCGCCCAACGCCCCTGCTGGCTCTATTGTATGGAGCGCCAGCGACCCCGCCAAGGCCACGGTCAGCTCCGCTGGTTTAGTGAGAACCTTAGCCGGGGCTACGGGCAATGTTGAAATCACAGCCTCCATGCCGGGCGCGGAAAGCGGAAAATGCGTCGTAACAATAACGCCGGTTATCCGGGTGACGAGCATCACCGTAACCCCCTCCTCTCAGACCATTGACGCGGGGCAAACCCTGCAGTTAACGGCTGCGGTGGCTCCGGCGAACGCCCATTATCCAAGCTATACCTGGTCCAGCAGCGATGACAGCATAGCTACGGTTTCCGGCACAGGTCTGGTAACTGCCCGCGCTGACGGCAGCGTGATAATCAGAGCCACAACCCGGGACGGCAATCATATCGGAAGCTGTAATTTAACCATCAACAAAGTGTACGCCTCCGCCGTGGCCATAAGCCCGAGTACCGCCGAAGTGCTTCCCGGCGCCTCACGGCAGTTGGCCGCTAACTTTACGCCTTCCTTTGGCGGTTACGATACCATAAACTGGACGTCCAGTAATACGTCCAGAGTCACCATAATTCCAGATGGCGCTGGAAGGACGGCGACCATCACGGGCGTAAGCTTGGGCGACTCGACCATCACCGTGACAGCCGTCGCCAACGGCGTAACCTTGCCGCCGGCAACCTGCGTCGTCAGCGTTGTCAGCCAGTTATCCACTCCAGATATCTTTATCGCCGGCTCTTATGAATTTCAGTTACCGATTTGGGGTCAAATTACGGAAAGCGGGCCTTCGAGCGCTTGGTTAGACCCCACTGTTTATGATTACGGCGAGGCTTTGGCCATAGCTGTAAACCAGAACGGCGACCTGTACATAGCGGGATGGGACGACCATGACAGTGATCCTTATTATGGAGATCCCCAGCCCGTCGTCTGGATAGGCGCGGATCATCATCACGTAGCCCTCCACCACCCCAATGGCTTTGAGGATGGAAGCGGCTATGCTCGCGGTATAGCCGCCTGGCCCAACGGCGACATAATTATCTGCGGTGAATACGGCTGGTATTATCAAACCGACCTGGCTCCCGTCGTCTGGAGAAGCCCCAACTACGAAACTTCTTATCAGGAACTGCCCCACGACGTGGGCGGCGGAACAGCATATGCGGTAGCCGTAGCGGAAAACGGAGACTGGTTTGTCGCTGGTCAGGACTACGACAACGACTTAGGTTATTATCACGCCGAGGTATGGAAAAATGGCGTCAAAACAGAGCTTACCCCCCCCGGTGCATTTGCTTCCAGAGCCTTTGGCATAGCCACATCCGGCAACAATGTGTACATCTGCGGATGGGAGATTGGTGATGGTGAGAATTTTGTTCATCCCTGCCTCTGGACAAGCACTAACGGAGGCGTTTCCTATACGATGCAGGTACTGCCGACTGAAAATCTCACTGGCATCGATGCGGTATGCTGGGCTGTAGCCGTGAGCGGTTCAAACGTGTTCGTAGGCGGATATGAGATTTACAATGGCTACTTAGCTGCCACAGTATGGGTGAACGGCGTGGCGTACTACCCCGCGGGCACTGTGATCCAGCACGTTGAAGATGGTTACGACACCGAGGTGCTGGGCATGACCGCCTTTGGCGGCAAAGGCTACGCGGCTGGCTGGGATAAGGAAGGCCACATGATAGTCTGGGAAATAGAGCCCAACGGCGCCATTACTCCGACTCTTGTTCCCGCGCCGCAGGACGAATATGTGGATATCACCGAAGGACACATACGTCCGGAAGCCATCACATCAAAAGCCAGATAACTATATAACCCCCTCCGGCTTGCGGAGCTGATGTAACACCCCCCCCACGCCCCGCAGCCGGACCTTCTTGACGCTCCCGTCCTTGCTCCTTTGGACGGGAGCGTTTTTCTGTTCGTTTCTGTTCGTTTCTGTTCGTTTCTGAATCAAAATTGAAAAGCGCAATTTTGATTCAGAAAGTCGCGCCGGAGGGCCGGGACGCGCTATTGTAACGCGCCATCTGCTTTTGCACTCATTTGACAACTGCTTTTGCACTGTTTGTTGTAACATTGATTCTTATCTGAAAATACTCCGGCGGGCCGGGGCATTTTGGTTTTCGGTTTGCAAATTTGCGATAATTTGACAACTGCTTTTGCACTGTTTGTTGTAACATCGATTCTTAATTTTGTTTTCACGAGGAGTAAATATGCTAACCGATCACGAAGAATCCGTGGTTCGCTCGTTGCCTGGCGGCGTGCAGGATAGCGTCAGGGAATACATTCAGACCATCGAATCTGGCGAAGGGGAGGGAATAGGAAGGCTAAGGCTCTCAAACACAGACAAAAATGAGACCGAGTTGTCCGATTTCATACTCAACTTCAATCCTCAAGCTAATAAAGACGCGTATCAAGAGAACCTGCATGCCATCCTCAACGCCTAGTAAGCTAATCAAAAAAATTAGGGATGGCGAAAGGATACTCGGTGGAATTCTGTTTCACGATTTTGTTGCATTCAAAGAACGTTTCGGCTACGACGAAAAACTGGAAATCAACCCGTTTACTGTTGAAGCTGTTGTGAAGTCGTTTGTTGACGATTTGGAGAAGTATAGCCAATACCACGGAAACATTGACCCTGACGTATATAAGCAATCGGCGTATTGGATGTTCTGGATTTCACGGTTGAAGCCAATTCCGCTTTCGCTTGGGAGCCATGCGGAAACCAATAAGTGCCGCCACCCTTGTTTGCGTAGAGACGAGTATGGCTTTGCCAATGAGATACTCGCAATAGTAGTGGGCCTTGGCAAGATTGGTATTGACTTCTCGCAACTTGGCGCTGATTACCACAAAATCACAAAAGAGCTTATATACCAGCTGTATTATCGTGAGATTAATCCAAAGCAGTTGTACATCACGCTTGAGTTGCTGCATAGAAACATATCTGGCAATAGTGGCGCGCAAAAAAAGGCGTTGCAAAACATTCTTAGCGCCCCGTGAGGTTATCCGGCCATGAAACGGCATTTTTCTCAAAACCAACCAACCTGCTTCAGGATTGCGGAACGCAATTTTGAAGTAGAAATGGAATACCCCACGCGCCCGGCGCTGCTTTCCGGTTCAAAACCGCAATTATGGCGTCACAAGCATTCCTAACCACAAAACGCGGTTTTGAACCGGAAATGCTATGATGATTGTAATAAAGATTGCGTGTATGGACTGCCATTTGTGAAATTGCTATATTCGTAATACAATGGCGATCCGCATCGGAGTCTGACGCGCCAGGGAACAACGATGAACAGCAAACAGGCCAAAACAAAAAAAGCAATATTTTCGCAACCCATCAAAAAAAACACTACCTATGAAGAAATTGTTTCGTTGCTGTTGACATTAGGATGTAAAGTAGAACAGGGTGCAGGCTCAAGAGTAGCTTTCATCAAAGGAAAAAAGATTTTGCGGTTCCACAAGCCTCATCCTGAGAACACACTAAAAACCTATGTAATACAAGAGATCAGAAACTTTTTGCTGGAAATAGGAGTTAAGCCATGAACCACACGCTGCGATACAACAACTACGCCGCATCAGTCAGGTATTCACCTGAAGATGAATGTTACATAGGCAAAGTTGTCAGTACTAACCATACAACATTATTTGATGGAAAGACCATTGATGAAGCATATCTTCGCTTCAAAGAAATGATGGATGATTACCCGAACCTATGCGCAAAACTTGGAATAGAACCAGAAATCCCATCCACAGTAACCATAGAACTTCCGTCTGATTTATATTCAATCGCCGCTCAGAAGGCAAATCTTAAAGGATTATCAGTACAAGAACTATTGACACAAGCCTTATAAACAACAAATCTCTCTGCAAACCACGCATTATAGCGATTCCCCTAAATATTAGCGTTATCACGTAATTCAATTATGTCTAGTGGAAAAACGTGAAGTTTAGCGCCAGCGCTACTTTCAGGTTCAAAGCCGCAGTTATAGCATCACAAGCACTCCTGACTGCTGAACGCGGGTTTGAACCGGAAAGGCTATAACGGATACGGCATCGCAAGCGTTCCAAACCGCGAACACGGCGCCGCGTGCATTCCTAACCACAAAACGCGGTTTTGAACCAAAATGCCATTGAAAAGCGCAATTTTGATTCAGAAAGTTGTCCTGATGGCTCGGTTGCGCTATATGGCACGCCCAGACGCCCAGCGCTACTTTCCGTTCCTAACCGCGAATACGGCGCCGCGTGCATCCCTAACCACAAAACGCGGTTTTGAACCGGAAATGCCATTGAAAAGCGCAATTTTGATTCAGAAAGTAGAGCCGGAGGGCCAGGACGCGCTATATGGCACGCCCAGGCGCCCAGCGCTACTTTCCGTTCCAAACCGCGAACACGGCGTTGCGTGTATTCCTAACCACAAAACGCGGTTTTGAACCGGAAATGCTAGACACAACGCCGCCCCGCAGGACAAATAAATTCTTAACCACCCGACGCGCCCGGCCTTGCTCTTTTTGGACGTGCGCGTTTTTTATTGCATTTTTTTTGGTAAGCAGACCAAAAAATCAGTTTATTCCTCTTTCACGCAGCATGGCTTCGCGCAGTATTGCATTCAGGCGGCTTTGGTAGCCTTTGCCTTGTCTCTGGAACCAAGCGACGACATCGGAGTCAATCCGGAGCGACATGTGTTTCTTTGTTGGTTTGTAAAACCGGCCCGGAATGGCGTTTTTGAAGAAATCATCGTCCAGTTCCGGCATGTCGGAAAAATCAATCTCGCTGTCCGGCCTTTCCATTAGTGCTTTCAGTTCCGTTTCGCGCTCTGGCGTCAGCGGCGGTAGTTCGTTCTCGCGGTATCTAACCATAGCCATATTTTTTCCTTTCTCCTTTTGATAGTTTGCGTGCGCTGATTAGCCTGATGATTTCTGTGTCGTTCTGCTCTTGAATGGTGCTTATTACCAGTAGTGTTGCATAGTTTTTAATACTTCCTACCGTCCGCCAACGCTGTTCGTTGTTTTCAGCGAATGGTTCTGAGATTTGGAATGGGTCGTCAAAAACGAATCTGGCGTCTGTGAAGCGGATTTTGTGTTGGAGCCAGTTTAGCTCTGCCTTGCTTTCATTCCATTCAAATTCTCGCATGAGTTAATTTTAACATATTTACACTACAAAATTGTATTACTTCAACTATAGCATTTCCGGTTCGCAACCGCGAATACGGCGTCAATCCTCCAGCAATACGGACCTGTCGTACAGAGCTTCGACGTCTTTGCCCGGCCTCCTGCCTGATAGCGTGGCGGTTATGGCGGCGAGGGTTCCGGCGGCAAAGCCCGGGACAATTTCATACAGCCCCGTGTCTGACAGGAAGGCCAGCCACAGGATGTCCGCGGCGGCGCCGGCTATGATGCCCGAGACGGCCCCGGCTATGGTGAAGCGCCTCCAGAACAGGGACAGGAGTATCACGGGGCCGAAGGCCGCGCCAAATACGCCCCAGGCGTTTTCGACGAGTTCCATGATGGTGCCGCTGTTTGGATTTGCCGCTATCAGGACCGCCGCGACAGAGATGGCTATCACTATGAAGCGCCCTGCCCAGAGCATCTCGGCGTCTTTGGCGCCTTTACGAAATACCGGTTTATAGACGTCGGCCACGAAAGCAGACGCGGAGGAGAGCAGTTGTGAGTCCGCCGTACTCATTGCGGCGGCCAGTATTGCCGACAAAAGCAGCCCTGAAATCAAGGCGGGGAAAATCACCCGGACCATGGTGATAAACACCAGCGACCCGTCCTGAATTTCGCCCAAAAACATACGGCCCACGCATCCCACGGCGACGGAGAAGCCCAGGATCAGGACGTTCCAGGTGATGCCTATGGCCGCGCTCTTTTTGACTTCCCGCTGGGTGCGAATGGCCATGAAGCGAATGATGATGTGGGGCATGCCAAAGTGGCCCAGGCCCCAGCCCAGGCCGGATATTATATCGCTCCAGCTCTTCCAGTCCGGTTTTCCGCTGCTCAGAAGGCTCCAGTAGTTTTCGGGAAAGACAAGGCTTCCATTGCTTCCGCCGGCGCCCGCCGCCGCTCCGGCCCCTGAATTGACCATGGCCAGGGCAAAGATGGGCGCTACCAGGAGAGCGGCCAGTATCAGGAGCGCCTGATAAAAATCTGTCCAGCAAACGGCCTTGAAGCCCCCCAGAAAGGTATAGGCCACTATGATGAAGGCGGACGCGTACATGGTTATCGAGGCGTTGACGCCCAGCACCGTGTTGAACAATATGCCGCAGGCCTTGATGCTGGAGGCGGCGTAAATGGTGTAGGCGACCAGAAAAATCGCGGCGCAGATAAACTGCAACGCCTTGCTTCCGGTCAGAAAGCGATTGGCCAGATATTGGGGCACCGTGATGGCGTCGTCGGCGGCTATGGAAAACCGCCGCAGGCGCGGCGCGAGCAAAATCCAGTTCAGGGCGCAGCCGATGGTCAGGCCGATAGCTATCCACGTCCTGCCCATGCCCGCCGCGTAAATAGAGGCTGGCAGGCCCATGAGCGCCCAGGCGCTCATGTCCGAGGCCCCCGTGGACAGGGCGCTCACCCACGGCCCCATCTGCCGGCTGCCCAAAAAGTATTCCTTTTCGCCGCCTCTGGAGCGGAAGAAGAAATATACTCCGATGCCCAGCATCGCCAGAAAATAGATGATGAATACTGCTACTTCGCTGTAGTTCATGGCATATACCTCTTGGACGGACTGTTTTCAAATTGTTCGACCGTTAAACCCCGATACAATGTTTGCCTGCATCTGATACCAGGTGAGCTTCATCCGGGTATTTTATTCCGTTTCTATAGTCAACGCACTTGAAAATCAGAACAAAAAATGCGAGTTTACGACTGCGCCGTAGTGAAGCTTACCGACTGATCAAGGCTCGCTGCACTAAGGCGCAGCTTGGTTGCGGATACGGCTTCGCAAGCGTTCCAAGCTGCGGATACGGCGCCGCAAGCGTTCCAAGCTGCGGATACGGCTTCGCAAGCGTTCCAAGCTGCGGATACCGCTTCGCAAGCGTTCCAAGCTGCGGATATGGCTTCGCAAGCGTGCCAAGCTGCGGATACGGCTTCGCAAGCGTTC
>JAISSN010000171.1 GCA_031273105.1 Holophagales bacterium
GCTATAAAGTAATACTCACGTCCGAGGCAGGCAATCCAAAAACCCATTATTACTCAAAACAAACAGGCCTATTGGTCAGGTCTGAGGGGATATCTGAGACGGAATATAATAAAATTTCCATTGAGAAAGTTTTTAAAGACTACAGAAAAGTTGACGGCGTAACAACGGCCTTCCAGACGATACAAAACATCAATGGACAAAATTCGACAACGACATTTACCGAAGTTAAAAACAATGTTGACCTTCCGGAATCAACATTTGAACCGCCGGAGGATGTTAAGGCGTTGCTATAGTCAATTTGATGCCTGATGTACTGTACGACCTTCTTCCCCGTGACGGAGACACAAGCGCCTCCGCGCTATTGGGGCGGTTCCTGGATTACGTTGACCGCTGCGGCTTATCCCTCTATCCCGCCCAGGAGTCGGCTATTTTGGAACTGTTCGAGGGGAAAAACGTAATCCTGAATACCCCCACAGGCTCCGGCAAGTCCTTAGTGGCAATGGCGCTGCACTTTCAAAGTCTGGCTATGGGGCGGCGCTCTGTATATACGTGTCCCATAAAGGCCCTGGTAAATGAAAAATGGATCGCGCTTTGTAAGGAGTTTGGCCCGCAGAACGTGGGTTTAAGCACGGGCGACGCCACGGTGAACAGAAACGCCCCGATTCTCTGCTGCACCGCCGAAATACTCAGCAATATCGCCCTCAGGGAAGGAGAATCCTGTGACGCCCAGGATATAGTGATGGATGAATTTCATTACTACGCCGACCGCGAACGGGGCGTCGCCTGGCAAGTTCCGCTTTTAATCCTCAAACGCAGCCGTTTTTTGCTGATGTCGGCGACATTGGGAGACACGGCTTTTTTTGAAAAAGAATTAGAAAAAATAACCGGCAGGCCGTCAACAACCATTAAATCCAGTACCCGTCCGGTTCCTCTTGATTTCGCTTACGCCGAAACTCCGCTGGCGCTCACGCTCGAAAAGTTGGTACAGAATGACAGAGCGCCAATTTACGTGGTGCATTTTACCCAGGCCGACGCTGCCGACAGCGCCCAGGATTTCACCAGCCTCAATCTATGCGGCCGGGACGAAAAGGCGGCCATAGCAAAGGCCATAGACACATTCAAATTCAGCAGTCCATACGGCCCGGACCTCAAGCGGTTTTTGCGCCAGGGCATCGGCCTGCACCACGCCGGGCTGCTGCCCAAGTACAGAATTTTGGTTGAGCAGCTTGCCCAAAAGGGTCTGCTAAAGGTTATTTGCGGCACGGACACCCTTGGCGTTGGCATCAACGTGCCCATCCGCACCGTTTTATTTACAAAGCTGTGCAAGTTTAATGGAGAAAAGACGGCGATATTGTCTGCCAGGGATTTCCATCAGATAGCCGGACGAGCAGGGCGCAAGGGCTTTGACGACTTAGGCACTGTTGTAGCCCAGGCGCCGGAACACGTCATAGAAAATCTGAAACTGGCCGCAAAGGCCGCTGGCGGCGGCAAAAAGTTTATCAAGCGCCAGCCGCCTGAGAGGGGCTATGTCCACTGGGACGAGCAAACCTTCAGGCGCCTCATCCAAGCCCCCCCGGAGAAGCTCCAGAGCCGTTTCAAGGTCAGCCACGGGATGCTCTTGAATGTGCTGTCAAGGGATGGCGACGGCTGCGCGGCCATGCGCGAGCTGATAGCCAGGAGCCATGAGACGGATAGAGACAAAATAGCCCACAGGCGTCGCGGATGGCAGTTGTTTCGCGCCCTTTTGAACCGCAGGATTGTTGAATTTTCCGCCGCTGGCCGCAAATTGACGGTGAATGTTGAATTGCAGGACGACTTCAGCATGGATCAGGCCATCAGCATGTATCTTCTTGAAACGCTGCCGCTGCTTGATAAAGACTCGGAAACTTATGCCCTCGACCTTTTGACGCTGGTGGAATCCATACTGGAAGACCCGGACATTATTTTGAGAAAGCAGCTGGATCGCCTCAAAGCCAAGCGCCTGGCCGAACTCAAGGCCGAAGGGATGGAGTATGAACAGCGGGTTGAAGAATTATCCAGGCTGGAACACCCGAAGCCCTTAAGGGATTTTCTTTACGGCACGTTTAATGAGTTTTCTGACAGGCACCCCTGGGTTGGCCAGGAGAATATTCGGCCAAAATCTATAGTAAGAGAAATGTTTGAAACATGGGCCACATTTGCGGATTACGCACGGCTATACGATTTGCGGCGCAGCGAGGGCCTTTTGCTACGCCATCTGAGCAGCGCGTACAAGACGCTTTCCCGCACGGTTCCCGATTTGGCTAAGACGGACGAAGTCAGGGAGATGGAAGGCTGTCTGCAAGCAATGCTCAGAGCCGTTGACTCCAGCCTGATGGACGCCTGGGAAAAGATGCAGAACCCTGACTACCAGCCCGCAGAGACCGCCGAGCCGACGCGCAAACCCCAGGATTTGACTATGGACAGGGCCAAATTACTTGCCGGCATAAGGGCCAGGATTTTTACATTTTTGGCCAGTTTGGCCGGGGGTCACTGGGAAGAAGCCGTTGAATCCCTGGACGCCTTTGCCCGCCGGGAACCTGAGGACAGGGAAGGCTCGCCCTGGACGCCTGAGCGCCTGGAGCAGCTAATGGTCCAGTACCGCCAGGACCATCAAGGCCCCCGCCTCGACCCCGAAGGCCGGAATCTGCGCCATACCTATTCCAGCCTGAAGCCGGACGACAAAAATATATTAGTAGTTCAGCAGATGTTGGTTGATGAAAACGCCGCCAATGATTGGGTTGTTGAATTTGAAACAGACCTGGAGGCAAGCCGCAAATTTATTGAGCCAATTATGGATTTGGCATATATGGGCGTGTATGGTTAAGGCAAATAAATTTGGCGTTACCAAAATTGATAATTAGAATAAAATGTTTAAGTGTATGAGGAGTTTGCGCAAATACCCCCTGGACCAACCCCAAAGGGTTTTTCCGGGAGTTTGGTTCAGGGAGCGTCCGCCTGCTTAACAAACAGCGTGTATCCTGTTTGTTAAGTTAGCTGAACAATAATCGCCTTGGAGGTGAGAGTGAACATGGAACGCAAGTTGCTTGATTTGGCTGATCTGAGGGAGCGGGCGTACAAGGCTGGCGGCGAAAAGAAGATCAGCAAGCAACACGAACAGGGCAAGCTGACGGCCCGGGAGCGCATCGAAAAACTGCTGGACGAAGGCAGCTTTGAGGAATTCGACACCTTTGTCACGCACCGCTGCACAGACTTCGGCATGGAAAAAGACCTGCCCTTGACAGACGGCGTCATCACAGGCCACGGCACTATACACGGGCGTCTGGTTTTTGTATTCAGTCAGGACTTCACCATTTTCGGCGGCGCCCTTTCTAAAGCGTACGCCGAAAAAATATGTAAAATCATGGATTTAGCCGTCAGGGTTGGGGCGCCAATAATCGGCCTGAACGACTCCGGCGGCGCCCGCATTCAGGAAGGCGTTGACGCTTTGGCGGGTTATTCGGATATTTTCCTTAGAAACGTCCTCGCCAGCGGAGTAGTGCCGCAGATCAGCCTGATTTTGGGGCCATGCGCCGGAGGCGCGGTTTATAGCCCGGCCATCACTGATTTTGTGACGATGACGCGCGGTACTAGCTACATGTTCCTCACAGGCCCCAAGGTGGTCAAGCGGGTGACAAAAGAAGACGTATCCACGGAGCAGCTGGGCGGCGCGGACGTTCACGCCTCTAAAAGCGGCGTGGCGCACTTTATAGCCCAGGACGAAGAGGAGGCGCTGCTTGAAACCCGCCGCCTGATCTCATTTCTGCCCCAAAATTATCAGGAGTACCCGCCCATAACGGCTACGGAAGACCCCGTAACCAGGCCTACGCCTGAACTCAACAGCGTTTTACCCGATAACCCAAACCAGCCCTACGACGTTAAAGACGTGATTCGCTCCGCTGTTGACGATGGCGACTTTATGGAAGTGCATCAGGCCTTTGCCGCTAATCTGGTGGTTGGCTTTGCGCGATTCAACGGGCGGCCCGTGGGTATCGTCGCAAATCAGCCAAAGGTGCTGGCCGGTGTTCTGGATAACAACGCTTCCGTAAAGGGCGCGCGGTTCGTCCGCTTTTGCGACGCCTTTAATATCCCTATCGTCACACTTGAAGACGTACCAGGATTCATGCCGGGCACCGGGCAGGAGTACGGGGGAATTATACGAAACGGCGCCAAGCTGTTATTTGCCTTCGCCGAAGCCACGGTTCCAAAGGTAACCGTAATTCTGCGCAAGGCGTACGGCGGGGCGTATTGCGTGATGAGTTCAAAGCATTTGCGCGGCGATATTAACTACGCCTGGCCAACGGCTGAAATAGCTGTGATGGGGGCCGACGGCGCCATCGAAATCATCTATAAGAAAGAACTGGACGCAGCCAAAGCGGAATCATTGGAAGCAGAAGACGTTGCCGTCAAGGCGGCGGAGCTTAAGGAACGCTATTCAAACCTGTTTGCTACGCCCTTTGCCGCCGCTCGCAAGGGATACATAGACGACGTAATTGAGCCTGCCGCAACCAGGTTCCGTGTGATAAAAGCCCTGGAAATGCTGGCCGACAAGAGCCTTGCCAATCCTGATAAACGGCACACCAATATTCCTCTGTGAGGCGCTTATGTCACAAATGTCGCAATTAGAAGCCTGGATAGTTACAGTCCTTGGCATGAGCGTCGTCTTTATAGGACTCATTCTCTGCATCATGTTTATAAACGTGTTCAACCGGGCCGCCAGACACATTAAATGGGAAGGAGGACACGAACACGACCGCGCTCCGGCGCCTAAAACGGCGGCCTTTTCAGGCCCTGAAACGGCTGCCGCGACAAAACAGCCAGTTGGGCCGCTTACGCCGGAAGTAATCGCTGTGATAGCAGCCGCTATTGAAATTGATCAAAGGCTCTATCAAAGCAGCGGCCATCAGCGGCTGACCATACGCCGCGCCCCGCCCGCGCCGCGTTGAGCCATGAGCCAGGAGGTTACAAAATGAGCGAACATGTAATGAACATTGGCGGCAAAGAGTACCGCGCCGAAATAAAAGAACTTTCTTCCGGGCGGGCAAAGGTCGTCGTCAATTCTATTGAATACGACGTTGACTTGATTTCCATCGGACGGAAAGCTATCACCATTGAGGCCCCAAGGGTAATCTTGCCGCCTTCCTCGCCGGCGCCGGCGCAGGCATACGTTCCCGCTACCCCCGCCCTGATACGTCCCGCGCCAATGGCAGCAGGGCAAAATGGCGTCACGGCCCCGATGCCAGGGTCAATTTTTCAGATGCGCGTAAAAGAGGGCGAAAGCGTCCAGGCGGGTCAGGTACTTCTGGTGATGGAGGCCATGAAGATGGAAAACCCCGTCAACGCCCCCTTTAATGGCACCGTCTCAAGGATTTTAGTGCGCGAAGGCGACAACGTAGGCGAAGGAGACCTGCTGGTCGAACTCGCCAGGCCCGAAATGACTACGTTGTGAGGGACTCGCCGTGAAAAAACTATTACTGCTGATACTTTGTATGTTGTTTGTATCGCCTCTGCAGGCGGATATTCGTCCTGCCTTCGGCGTGAAATTTGTCCCAGGTGAAATCTATATCCGTTTTAACAAGGGAACCACCCACGGCATCAAAAATGACTTCAAGGACTTCAGGGACTACAAGGAGAGGCTAAGGACCGGCGCCACCCGTGGGGAATTAAAAGATATTTATAACAACAAGGTTGGAACCTTTGTCACAGTCTTTGCCGATGACTTTGAAACCATTGCGCTCATAGATTCATTTGAAAAAGGTAAAGTTATTGAAGACGCTGATTATCTGGTCATTCCGGCGTCGGAATTGAATTATGTAAAATTTAAGCCTGATGATTCGGGCAGCTATTTTTACATAGACAAAGGCACTGCGGATATTCCTTCTTCCAAGCTAAAAAGGGCCGCTAAAGGAAATCTCTATAACGCTAACCGCGACTTTGTGGGTATCTGCACGGTTGTAGTCACTTCCGCAAAAGTGAGCCTGGGGCGTGTGACGCAGTTTAACGCGGGGTATTTTTCCAAAGACGTCAACAAAGGACATATTACTGGCTATATGGATCAAGTCCTCGGCGGCAGCGGTTTTGTGAATATAACCTGGGGCAATGTCATCATGGTTATCGTCGCCCTGTTTTTTCTGTACTTGGCCATAGCCAAAGATTATGAACCACTGTTATTAGTACCCATAGGCTTTGGCATCCTGATTGGCAATATGCCCATGCCCCTTTCGATTTTTAACAGCGTTTCTGTTTATATGATTGATCCTGTAACACACGAGTACGTGTTTAACAGCGGCGGCAACAGCGTTTTGGGCATCATTTATTATGGCGTCAGGAGCGGATTTTTGCCCCCGCTGATTTTTCTTGGCATTGGGGCGCTGACCGATTTTTCCGCCCTTTTAAGTAATCCAAAATCCTTGCTGTTAGGCGCTGCGGCCCAATTTGGCATATACGCGGCCTTTTTGGGGTCTCTCTGGCTGGGCTTCAGCCCCCAAAGCGCAGCGTCCATCGGCATCATCGGCGGCGCGGACGGGCCGACGGCCATTTTTACAGCCAGCCGTCTAGCGCCCAGTCTGGTTGGGCCGATAGCCATCGCCGCCTATAGCTACATGGCCATGGTGCCTGTAATTCAGCCGCCTATCATGAAATTACTGACGACCCGCCAAGAGCGGTTAATCCGCATGGCGCCCGGCCGCAAGGTCAGCAAGTTTGAAAAGATAGCTTTTCCTATAGGCGCGCTGATCGTCACATGCCTGGTTGCCCCTGGCGGTCTGCCGCTGCTCGGGCCGCTGTTCTTCGGTAATTTACTGCGCGAAACCGGCGTGACGACCAGGCTTGCAAAAACTGCTTCTTCGGCGATGCTTGATATTTGCACGATGATGATTGGTCTTGGCGTGGGGGCCTCTACCAGCGCGACCGTATTCTTAAAAAAGGATTCCGTTATCATATTTGCCATGGGTTGCGTGGCCTTTGCCTTTGCCACGGCCTCGGGCGTGGCCTTTGCTAAATTGATGAACGTGTTCAGTAAGGAAAAGGTCAACCCGCTGATTGGCGCCGCCGGCGTGTCAGCCGTGCCGGATTCGGCCAGGGTGGCCCATATGGTAGGGCAGGCTGAAGACTCGGGCAATTTCCTGCTTCAACACGCAATGGGACCAAACGTAGCCGGCGTTATCGGCTCGGCTATAGCTGCCGGTATTTTTCTTGGACTTTTCTAGGAGGCGATGATGACAAAACTGATTTCAGCAGTGCCAAATATATCCGAAGGCAGGGATGTAGCTTTCATTGAGGGCGTTCGCAAACAACTGGAAGACGTGCCTGGCCTCGTACTCATGGACGTAGCCAGGGATCAGGCCAGAAACCGCACGATTTTTTCTTTCATGGGCGCAAAGGAGGCCGTTTTTCAGGGCGGCTTTGTTCTCTATGAAAACGCCATCAAATACATAGACATGCGCCGCCACGAAGGCGCTTATCCACGCATAGGCGCCGTTGACATTTTCCCCTTTGTGGCCATAAGGCCCTCTTCCCTTGAGGAAGCTATTAAATGGGCAAACGAGTTTGGCTATGAGGTTGGCAACAGATTTAGCGTACCGGTCTATCTGGCGGGAGACGCCGCCAAATATCCGATGCGCCGTGAACTGGAGTCTATCCGCAGTGGCGAGTACGAGGGCTTTGCCGCCAAGATGCAGGACGCCGCCTGGAAGCCCGACTTTGGCCCGGATATTTTTCCGCCGGAAAGGGGCGCGACCATGATCAGCGCCCGCCTGCCTCTTGTAAATCTCAAACTATATTTAACGTCAAACGATGAAGAAGCCGCCAAATGGGCAGCTAAGGTGCTAAGCGGTCTTTCAAACGGCTTGCCGGACGTAAGGCTTTATCCCGGCATTGACCACAAACTCAACCTGGCCTTTATAAATGTCACGGTTCGCAACTACACTGCCACGCCGCTATATAGGGTATTTGAGGCGATCAGGACAGAACTGAGAAGGTTTGGGACAAATATCAGGAGCGTAGAGGCCGTGGGGCTTGTTCCCCAGAGCGCCCTGGTTGACTCCGCCCTGCACTACCTGCATATTTCACACTTCACAGATGACCATGTATTAGAAACCCGCATGGAGCATATTTTTCACCAAAGCATGGCAAATATTACTCAATGAT
>JAISSN010000186.1 GCA_031273105.1 Holophagales bacterium
TCCTGCCGCTGGATGTTTTCTACAAGGGCGAATTCCAGCAGGCGGTCATCGGGGATTTCCTTTATGACCACGGGTACTGTTGGAATGCCTGCATTTTTGGCGGCTCTCCAGCGGCGCTCGCCGGCTATGATTTCAAATTTTTCGCCTGCTTTGCGGACAACTATAGGCTGAACCATGCCATGCTGCTTGAGGCTGGCGGCTAAACCTTCGAGAGCCAATTCATCAAACCTGGTTCTCGGCTGGCGTCTGTTGGGAACCAGTGAGCCAACAGGAATTTCTTTTGGGGACGCGTCTTCTGCCCGGGCAGCCTGGCTCATCAAAGAGGTAAGCCCTCTGCCCAGGGCAGGACGTTTTGTTGTCATGGACGATTACCCCTATCGGCAATTTCCAGGCCCAGCCACTCCTTGGCCAAGTTCAGATACGCCTGGGCGCCTTTGGATTTCAGGTCATAGAAGGCGACGGGTTTCCCGTGGCTCGGCGCCTCAGCCAGCCGAATATTGCGCGGAATCGTTGTCTGAAAAACCTTTGAAGGAAAAGCCTGGCGCACCTCGGCTGCCACAGCCGCGCCCAGGTTGGTGCGCTCCTCGGCCATGGTCAGCAGGATGCCCCCCAGGGTCAGCCTTGGATTTGGGCCTGCCTGGATGCGGCGGATGGTCTCCACAAGCTCCGCCAGGCCGTCCATGGCAAAGAACTCACAGGGCATGGGTACAATGACCTCGTCGGCGGCGGTCAGGGCATTGAGCGTGATCATGCCCAGCGCAGGGGGGGAATCTATCAGGATGTAGTCATAGCGATCAATTATTGGTTGCAGGGCATTGCGAAGCTCCTGGAGCTGAGGCAGCTCAAAGAGTTCAAATTCCAGTTGCGCCAAGTCTTTGCCAGCCGGAATAACCTGCAACATAGGAACTTCTGTGGTTAAAATCAGAGACTCAACAGACGCGCCCTTCATCAAAGCGTAAGAACCGGCGTTGCTGCCTGGTTTAGGAAAACCAAGGCCGGTGGTGCTATGTCCCTGCGGGTCAAAGTCAACCAACAGCACAAGTTTTTCCATCATCGCCAGAGAAGCCGCGATGTTTATGGCAGACGTAGTCTTGCCCACGCCTCCCTTTTGATTGGCTAAAGCCACTATGTTAGCGGCCATGTCGGTCTCTCAATTGATTAGTCAATTGTCTCGTGAAGCAAAAAGGCGCTCCACAAAACAATTGCGCGAAAGCGCTTGGCTGTGTGTTCATTCCGCAAACCAAACCTGGTCGGCGCGGGTAACGGGCGTTGAAGGCGTAAATACGCATTTTTGCTCTATTTTTCAAGTGCGTTGACCATGACCGCATTCTTGACAAGACTCCAGCGTGGAACATATAAATTTAACACGTTCCACAAATTAAAGGCAACGAAGCCGCCAGAGCATGAAGGTTGATTTCTTTGACGTTTGCTATATGCGCGCCGCTAACTCGGTTATCCGCTCTCTGAGCATACCGATTACGGTCCGCCAGTCGCCGTGGGCGGGCTGCCTCAGCAATGTTAGCGCGGGGTACCAGGGCGTGCGTTCATCGTCGAGGCCCCAGCGCCAATCGGGCATATAAGCAAGCAATATGATGGCGGACAGCCTCAAAAAACCGACCAAATGGGCCATTGAGGTATCAACGGTGACAATTAAGTCCAGTTGCCTGGTCATTTGGGCTGTGTCCATAAAATCGTTCATGTGTGGGGACAAGTCAATGAAGCCTGGGAGGCTTGGAGGCTCGGCGCACGGCGGCGTTTGAAGGCCATACCAGGCTATGCCTGACATATCAGCCAGTTCGTCCAGAAAGCGGGGGGACATGCTGCGCAGAGCGTCGTTGGTGTGCGTGGGGTTGCCCGCCCACACAAAGCCCACCTTGAATCCTGGCCTCGCAAATTCAGGCAATGGTTTGCAATCCGGCAATGTCGGCGGCGGGAGGGGCGCCAGGTCAGACAGTCCGGCGTTGAGTATCACCGGCAGTTCCATAAGGGGGACGACTAAATCAAAGTCCGGCAGCGGTTCGCCTTCAATGATGAGTTTTTCAACGCCGGGTAAATTTGAAAGGAGCCTCTTGAGAGGTTGGTATGCCATGAGCATTACGCGCCCGCCGTAGCGTTTTAATTGGGGAACGAAACGGACAAATTGAAGTGCGTCGCCAAACCCCTGCTCTATGTGAATCAGCAGGGTACGCCCGTTCAGGGCTTCTCCCTTCCAATTCGGTTTCCCGAAGTTTTGTTTGTTGCCCGACCACTCGTCCAGGTGCAGACGCGCCCTGAAGTTTGACCAGGCCTCCTGATACCGGCGCTGGAGTAATTGGACGTATGCCAAATTCCAGCGCGCCTGATTATTATTAGCATCCAGCCTGAGGGCTTGTTTCAAATCCGCTTCTGCGCCCGCCATGTCCAGCGCCCGCATCTTAGTGTGGCCCCTGTTCCCAAAGAGCACGGCGTTATCAGGCTGTATCTGAATAGCCCTATTTTCCAGCTCCAGGGCCTCCGCGAATTTGCCGGTGCGGGCGTAAATTCCCGCAAGATTACTCAACGCGGGGACGTGGTTGGGGTTGTATCTAAGGGTTCTTTGAAAACAATCAACCGCCTCGTTAATATTCCCAAGGTGTTGATTGGCGTTAGCCAGAGCGCAGAGGGCGTCAGGGTTTTCAGGGCCGAGCGATATGGCCCGCAGAGCCATGTCCAAAGCCTCCTCATAGCGTTTCGCCTCGAATAGAATCACAGATGCGTTTATCCAGGCGTCCGGAAATTTCGGAAACTGTCTTTGTATGCGCTTATAAACAATCAGCGCACCGCTCTTGTCACCCTGGGATTGGCGCGCCATGGCTTCTGTGGCCAGTTTGACGAGCAGGGGATCGTGTTGGGGGCTATTTGTCATGAATACCCTTCTCTGGAGAAACCGTCGTTTTCGTTTTACATTCTAAAGACGGCCCCAAGGTAATACTTCCCAGTATCCGAACAGGTCCGCTCAGCCAAAGCTCAGACCAATGGCGGTTTTGCAGTTCACCGACATCCAAACAGAGCGCGTCAATTCCCTTTGGTTGAATGTTCCATCTTTTGATACCCGCTTGCTCCGCCAGCCATGCGGCGGCGGCGGCGGCGCCCTGGCCGCAGCTAAGGGTTTCGGCCTCCACGCCCCTCTCCCATGTGCGTATTTTGGCCGAGCCTGGCGATAGAACTTGCAAAACGCTGACGTTGGCGCCAAATGGCAATTCAGGATGAAAACGCAATGGCGGCCCATATGACGACATGTCCATGGCGTCAACGTCCGGCACGTTTAATACCAACTGGGGTGTTCCGGTCCAGGCGTACACGGCGGGAAACGGCATATTATCAGGCGCGTCCATTAAACTAAAGCCCTGTCCCTGGGGAAGTCGCAGCCCAACGTCCGCTCCGCGCCTGTCCAGCATAACGGTTTCATCGGTGGAGCAAACTTCCAGCAGACCCTGGAACTCATCAGGCAACAGTGCCGTAGCGGCTCTCGTGCCGTTGGAGCAAAATGATCGTGAGCCATCGGCGTCCCAGTGTTCTATTACCCAGGGTTTGTTCTTTTTTGGGACATCCAGCAGAAAAATTCCATCCAACCCCAGACCATGTCCCCTGGGACATATGCGCCTTGCCGCCTCAGAGCCGTCGAAGGGCAAACCAGGCTGTATGATCTCCAGGTCACGCCTCCAGAAAAAGGCAAATACATTCCCGGAAGCGGAGGCTATTACGCACATTTTATTTCGCCCATGAAATTCCATCGGCATGATTTAAAATATTTCGTTAAAAAACATGAGGCTTTATAGGCATAGCGAATTTTTCTGGTTCAAAAGCGCGGCATGTGATTTTGAACCAGAAAAACAAAAAACTTAGCGCTTGGCTGTATGGTCGCCGAAAACGTAAACCACTTCGCCGGGACGGTCATATCCGACCCGGCGCACCAGAGCTTCCATCAATTCGGGGTCTTTTTCATTCAAACGGCGGACTTCGTCAAACAGCGCCATATTTTGCCTGGACAGGCCATAGAGGTTGAGCTTGTGGCTGTATAGCTCATCCTGGCGTTTACGGAGCGAAGGCAGGCCGCCTGGCGTAAATAGCAGAATGGACGCGGTTATGGCGCCGGATAGCGCCATAGCCATCCAGATATTACTTGATTTGAGCAACCAGGCTAAGTTCATGGCGCTATTTCAACCTGCGCCCAAAGGCTTCGCGTCCGGCGTATCTTGCGCTGGCGCCGAGCTCCCACTCAATTTGGAGTAAGCGGTTGTACTTGGCGACCCTGTCAGTACGGCACGGCGCGCCTGTCTTTATCTGCCCTGCGCCTGTCGCTACAGACAGGTCGGCAATAAAGGAATCTTCCGTTTCGCCGCTGCGGTGGCTGATAATCGCACGATAACCGGCCTTGTGCGCCATTTCTACAGCCCTCAGAGTTTCCGTCACAGTGCCGATCTGGTTCAGTTTGATGAGAATGGCGTTAGCGACGCCCTCTGAAATGCCCTTTGCCAGAATAGCGGGGTTGGTAACAAAGAGGTCGTCCCCCACCAACTGCGTGGTTTCACTGAGTTTGTCAGTGAGAGTCTTCCAGTTCTTCCAATCGCTTTCGTCACAGCCGTCTTCGATTGTTAAAACAGGGTGGCGCTCCGTCAACCCTGCGTAGTAGTCAATGAGGTCTTTTCCTGACTTAGCCGCGCCGTCGATTTCGTACTTGCCGTTTTTGTAAAACTCAGAAGAAGCGCAATCCAGGCCAAGATAGACATCCTTGCCTGGTTTGTATCCCGCTTTCTTAATTGCTTCGCTGATTAGCTCCAGGGCTTCTTCATTGCTCTTGAGGTCTGGCGCGAACCCGCCCTCATCGCCAACGCCGGTGGCCAGTTTGTTGGCCTTCAGGACGGCTTTGAGCGCGTGATAAATCTCCGCGCCCCATCGCAGGCATTCGGTGAAATTTGGCGCGCCCACGGGCAGCACCATGAATTCCTGAATGTCAACATTGTTATCTGCGTGAACACCGCCATTCAGTATATTCATCATGGGTACCGGCAACGTGCGCGCAGCCGCTCCGCCCAGATAGCGGTAAAGCGGCTGACAACAGGCTTTGGCTGCAACGTCGGCCAGGGCCATAGAAACGCCGAGAATGGCGTTTGCGCCCAAGCTGGCCTTGTTGTCCGTCCCGTCCAGATTGATCATCAATTCGTCTAACTCAGCTTGTTGGAAAGGATCCATGCCTTGAAGAGCATCATTTATTTCTGTGTTAATAGCTTGCACAGCCCCCAGGACGCCTTTGCCCAAGTATCGCTTTTTGTCGCCGTCCCTCTTTTCCAGCGCCTCGCGGCTACCTGTACTAGCGCCGCTTGGGACAAGCGCTTTTCCAAAGCTACCATCGTTCAGGTAAACGCAGGCAAGCACCGTGGGGTTGCCGCGACTATCCAGAACTTCAAGGGCTGAAACACGTTCTATTAATTTCATGGCGATCCCCTTTTGTTGTCCTAGCTTTCTGACAGTTACACCGTGCAGCGCAACATGGTTGGCAACGTCTGTATAAACTGCGGCAGACGCCTGCAAAACAGACGAGCCTGGCTTATTTCTTGACCGGCTTCTTACAAGAGCCGCCGGTTTTTTTTGCGGGAGCGGCCTTCTTAGGCGCTACGGCCTTTTTTACGGCTGGTTTCACAGCGGTCTTAGGGGTTGCTTTTTTAGCTGCGGGAGCGGCCTTCTTAGGCGCTGCGGCCTTTTTCGCGGCTGGTTTCACAGCGGTCTTAGGGGTTGCTTTTTTAGCTGCGGGAGCGGCCTTCTTAGGCGCTGCGGCCTTTTTCGCGGCTGGTTTC
>JAISSN010000127.1 GCA_031273105.1 Holophagales bacterium
GGCGCTGGCAACGCTTGCGATGCCTGTAACGCGCCAATGGCGCGTTACTGCATCTGGTTAGTACATAGGGTTAAGGCCGATATGACCCTGGAATGAGGTCAACCGGCTTGATGAGGCGTTTGATACAGGGGACGCTTGATTGCCTTGATCGCGGCATTGGCAAAGACTGCTGCGCACTCGCCGCCGCTGGCGACGAACCAAAGAAAGGGATTGAGCCGGCATCGGAAGCAAAAAGCCCAAGTGCGCTCCTGTTTGTAAATTAAATTATTACATTTTTGCAATGGGATTCCAAAATAAAAGATATGTTCAGAAGTTCCAAACCAGACCCGGTAATCCAGACTTCAACGCTTTGAGTCATAGTTTCCTTATTTATTAAGCAAAATTTCACTAATGGACACTGGAAGGGCTGACTATTATTTCACGCAGCACAGCCAGGGCTTCGCCTTCGTCCAGATATTCAAGGTACAGCCACTTGTTTTTTCCGCAGTCAATGGCGAGTTGGCGAAGGGACTTTGTGTATCTTGCGGGAGAAATGCCTCTGACGTGAATGAATTTTGCGTCGGCCTCGGATAAGCTCCGTATGCCGCCCCTTGCTGAGAAACGCCCCAAAGCTGTGTGTTCCAGCCAGAGCCTGCCGCCGGACAGATTCCACTTTCCATTGGGCGTCTTGATACTTACGTCGTCAATGACAATTTGGTTTTCAAATATTTTGAATGGAGCCGCGCTGACGCCAAGGGCGCCTCTGAGAGGCAGGCCAATATTCCAATCCAATTCAGCTATGGAATTCAAATTGGAAACGCCTGTACTGAGCCTGAACGCGCCAGCTGGCGCCTGGTCAAAGGTTGGATCAAATGGCACCCAACGATTGCAAATCCTTACCTCGACCCAGGCATGAAGACCGAGGCTGGTTTCAAACCCGGCGTCAAGCCCCGCCCAGCCAAGGACTGCGCGGGCCGGTACTCCCAAACGCCTGAGCATCGCCACCATTAAAACTGTGTGCTCTGTGCAGTCGCCCCTTGGGTTTCCGGCGACTTCGGGGGCGGACGCAAAACCTACTTCCAATCCCTTATCCCGGATGTGGCTAAAAACAAACGTGTTTATCCGGCAAGCCAATTCCCACCTGGCGGCGTTTGGCTTTGCGTTCAGACGCGCTATCAGCCCGCTTATCGCAGCGTCATTTAAGCCGAGCAGCGGCGAATCGGCAAGAAACGGCGCGTCCGCAGGATCAATGCCGGCCTGATTTAGGATTGGCGCCTGCCTCATTTCTTCATCGCTTGGAGGGGCTGCTCTGGAAAGTAAGTACTCGCCGCGGCCAATCTTTTTCTGCTGGGGAGTTTCCGTCAGCTCCGGCAGTCCCGATACGCGAAATTCATCCCGCCAGGCCAAAAAAGGTATGTAGGGCAGTTTGCGAAACGTCCACTCAAAAAGACCTGGGCCGGAAAATACATCCGGCGGCTTTATCTCAACGCGCTGCGTGATTACTATCAGACCTCCGCTGGAGCTTATCTGAGAGACCTGCCCGGCGGAGGGGCTTATCCAGCATGTTATCTGAGAAATCGTCGCGCCCTCTTTTATCGTACCGCTATAGCGGACAGAATCAGGGAACGCGTCAACCGGCTCAGGACGCTCCGGCGTTAGTTCCAGGTATGAAACCGAAGACGATGGAAATGAAAACGCGGCTATTCGCAATGGAAGCCTGTCCATGGCCGCGAGGCGCATCTTTTCATCAATGTCCGGCGGCCACAGCAAAACGTCAGTGCCGATTTTAATTAAAGAATCCCCTTTGCCGGGCTGCGAAATACGCAATACTCCAGGTTCGCCTGGAGACCAGAAAGCATGTCCCCGCTGTCGTTTCGCAGCGAGCGCCATTGTCCAATCGGCGGTAATAAAGCCTTTTTCATTTCGGGTAATGTCCTGGGTCAGACATTGTTCCACAGAGGCGTCTTTCCGCTCTATCATGAGATTGTTGTTTGTGGCGACGCGGGTTTCAGAGTACAGGACACTCATGCTGCCCGCGTCCTTCCCCCCAATCCAATGGCGGAATTGTCTTGGCGGTTCATCGGCGAAGAGCGCCAGACAGAGCGTGATAGGGATAATGAGTTTCATCAGAGCATGATTACTGCAGCAAATTTAGCTGCCGATGCCCGCGATGCCCGCGCACCGGCAGCTGCTAAAAATCAGCTCTTCTTCACGTCGCCAACGGTCTTTATGGGCATTACCATTTCGGCCATGCTCTTGTAGGTGGCATAGCGGTTTGACACCTCGCGCTGGGCTTTGAGCATCAATTCCTTGAAGTGTTCGGGGTACTGCCGCTCAATCATGCGGTAGCGGGTTTCGTTGTGAATATATGAAGCCAAGTCAATCTTAGGCTCTCCTGAATCAAGCTGGAGGGGCGGCAGGCCCTGCTCGACCCTGCGGGGGTCGTAGCGCAACAGCGGCCAATGGGCGCACTCGACGGCCAGCCTCTGCTGCTCGCAGCCGTTTACCAAATCGATGCCGTGGGCTATACAGTGGCTGTAGGCAATGATGATGCTGGGGCCGTCATAGCTCTCGGCCTCCAGGAATGCCTTGACAGTCTGCGTATCCTTAGCGCCTATGGCAACTTTGGCCACATAGACGTTTCCGTAAGCCATCGCAATCATGCCCAGGTCTTTCTTGGGCTGGCTCTTGCCCGCCATGGCGAACTTGGCGCCCGCGCCAATGGGCGTGGATTTTGAAGCCTGGCCGCCCGTGTTGGAATACACCTCGGTGTCAAGCACCAGGAGGTTTACGTTGCGTCCGGCGGCTATTACATGATCCAGACCGCCGTAGCCGATGTCATAAGCCCAGCCGTCGCCGCCCACAACCCAGACGCTCTTCTTTACTAAGTAATCGGCAATCAGCTCAAGCCACTTGGCCTCCGGCGTTCCGATGGCCTTTACTTTTTCCTTGAGTGTGGCGACGCGCTCGCGCTGGGCGCGGATGCCCGCCTCCGTCGTCTGGTCGGCGTTGACCAGACCGGCGACAAGATCGTCTCCAATCTTGCTTGCTAGTTTTTGCAACAGCTCAACGGCCTGTTCTTTGTGTTTATCAACGGCGAGGCGCATGCCAAAGCCAAATTCGGCGTTGTCCTCAAATAAGCTGTTGCACCAGGCCGGCCCGCGTCCTTCCGCGTCCTTACAATATGGCGTGGTGGGCAAATTGCCGCCGTAGATGGAAGAACACCCCGTGGCGTTGGCTATCAAGGCGCGGTCGCCGAATAACTGTGTGAGCAGCTTGACGTACGGCGTCTCGCCGCATCCGGCGCAAGAGCCGCTATATTCAAAGAGCGGGCGCAAAAACTGACTGCCCTTGACGTCCAGCTTGGCCGTTGCGCGGTCAACGTCGGGCAGGGCGAGGAAAAATTCAAAATTTTTGGCCTCCGCTTCGCGCAGGGGCGTCAGCAGAGACATGTTTATGGCCTTGTGATCTGGATTGGCCTTGTCCTTGAACTGGCAGACGCTCACGCAGATTCCGCACCCAGTGCAGTCTTCGGGGGCAACCTGGACCGTGTACTTCTGGCCCTTGTATTCAGCGCCCTTGTAATCGGTTGACTTAAACGTCTCCGGCGCGCCCGCGAGTTTGGCTGGGTCATAGACCTTGGGCCTGATGGCGGCGTGGGGGCAAATCAGGGCGCACTTATTGCATTGGCCGCAGATGTTTGGATCCCAAACCGGAATATCCAGCGCGATACAGCGTTTTTCCCACTGGGTGGTGGCCGTCGGGTACGTGCCGTCAACGGGGAATACGCTGACGGGCAGCTCGTCGCCCTTATTTGCCATCATCACGGCGAGTAATTTCTTGACAAATTCCGGCGCCTTGTCGCTGACAAATTGCGGGCGGCAATGGGTTGATGTAACGGCGGAAGGCACGGTTACTTCGTGCAGGTGGGTCAGCGTGTGATCCACCGCTTCAAAGTTCTTCTTAACAACCGCTTCGCCCTTTTTGCCGTAGGTCTTTTCGATGGAATTCTTGATTTGCACTATGGCTTCTTCCCTTGGCAGCACGCCCGAAATAGCAAAGAAGCAGGTCTGCATGATGGTGTTGATGCGGACGCCCATGCCCGTCTGGCGGCCAACTTCGTAGCCGTCAATCACAAAGAACTTCATCTTTTTATTGATCAGAGTTTCCTGCATTTCTTTAGGCAGCGTGTCCCAAACACTATCCGCGCCGACGGGGGTATTTAATAGGAAAGTAGCGCCCTCTGAGGCAAAGCCCAGCATGTCGTACTTGTGGATGAACTCCGTCTGGTGGCAGGCGATGAAGTTTGCTTTCTTGATGAGATAAGCCGAGCGGATTTGGTCAGGCCCAAAGCGCAGGTGGCTGACGGTAATTGCGCCGGCCTTCTTGGAGTCGTACACAAAGTAGCCCTGGCCGCAAAGACCGGCTTCTTCGGCTATAATCTTAATGGAGTTCTTGTTGGCGCCAACGGTGCCGTCTGAGCCTAAGCCAAAGAACATGGCGCGCTTGACGTTGTCGTGTTCGATGTCAAAGGCGGGGTCAACCTTCAGGCTACTCTTGCTGACGTCGTCCTCAATGCCAACCACAAAGTGATTGATGGCTTTAGAAGCGGCCATGTTCTCATAGATTGCGTGAATGCATCCCGGGTTAAACTCTTTGCTGGCAAGGCCATAGCGTCCGGCCAGCACCTTTGGATCAAGGCTGGTCAGGCCCTCTTCTCTGGCTTCGCGCAGAGCGGCGACGACATCCAGGTACAGCGGGTCGCCGGGCGCTCCGGCTTCTTTTACGCGATCCAGCGCGGTTATCACTTTAACGCTGGCGGGCAGTTCCTGGACAAATCGCTTGATGGAGAAAGGACGGTACAGGCGAACCTTCAGGACGCCCAGCTTATTGCCGCGAGCGTTTGCCCAATCCACATACTCCTGAATGGTGTCAACGCTGGAACCCATGCTGACTATCACGCGATCCGCGTCCGGGGCGCCGTGGTACTGAAACAGTTTGTACTGGCGGCCAGTGAGCTTGGCGAATTTATCCATTTCAGCCTGAACAATATCAGGGCAAGCTTTATAGAAAGGACTATTGGCTTCCCTGGCCTGGAAGAATGTGTCGGGGTTTTGGGCCGTGCCTCTGATATGGGGGTTATCCGGCGTCAGGGCGCGCTTGCGGTGGGCGTCCACCAGGTCGTTGGTCACCATGTGGCGCATGTCGTCGTCGCTGAGCATTTCAATCTTGTTGACCTCGTGGCTGGTTCTGAAGCCATCGAAGAAGTGCAGAAACGGCACGCGGCTGTGGAGCGTGGAACTCTGCGCTATCAGCGCGAAGTCGTGGGCGCATTGCACGCCGTCTGACGACAGCATGGCAAAGCCCGTCTGGCGGCAGGCCATAACGTCAGAGTGGTCTCCAAAAATCGCAAGGGCGTGGGTGGCGACGGTGCGGGCCGAGACGTGCAGCACGAAGGGCGTCAGTTCGCCCGCGATGAGAAACATGTTGGGGATAAAGAGCAATAGCCCCTGGGAAGCCGTGAACGAGGTGGCTAAGGCCCCTGCCTGCAGAGCGCCATGCACGGCGCCAGCAGCGCCTGCCTCGGACTGCATTTCAACAACCGTGGGCGCCGTCCCCCAGATATTCACCTGGCCGTGGGCGCTCCACTCATCCGCCCATTCACCCATGGTGGAGGATGGAGTGATTGGATAGATAGCGATTACCTCATTGGTGCGATGGGCCACCCAGGCCGTCGCCTCGTTGCCGTCGAGCGTTAATGTGTGTCTTTCCGCCATGAAGTCCCTCCTTGTGGGGCGATGAAGAACAGGAAAAAACCGCTTGTTCCTGTAAGAGGCTCGCCTGGTCTTTGTCGGAACATTCCCACAGAGCAGGCAAATACTCCCATCTACTATATTATCCAAACGCGCCATAGCTTCAAGGGCTTCATTCCAATTTTTTAGGGAACCGCTACAGCCGTTTGACTTGCGGGGGTTGTTATCCCCCGCAAGTCAAATGGCTATAGGCAGACGTCAGAATTACGGTTGCCTCAATTCTGATGCGCTAATTTGCCCCCCTCGCAGCGCCATTTGCTGACGCGGTGGAAGCCGTGACTCCTGCGGGATTAACAACGCCGATCCTCAATCGGTTGTCACAAAAACGGAACAGGCAATGGAATATTCACCGCTGAGTATTTGTGAAACGCCATTTATCCATAGTGTGGCAACAATATCCTGCGCGTTGATTTCAGTTCCCGCCGCATACACATTACCGCCCGACACAAAAACGGAATTTGCCGTTGAGTGGTTAATTCCATCGCCCAGACTTTGGGGAACGCCATTTACCCAGAGTTTAGCTACATAAACCCCTTCCGCATTTGTTTCAGTTCCCGCCACATATACGTTACCGCCCGACACGAAAACGGAATTTGCCGTTGAGTAGTTAGTTCCATCGCCGAGACTTTGGGGAACGCCATTTACCCAGAGTTTGGCAACATTAACATACGAAGTGTTGCTGTATTCATATCCCGCCACATACACATTACCGCCCGACACGAAAACGGAACAAGCCCCCGCGTTGCTGTTTCCATTGCTGAGGCTTTGGGAAACGCCATTTTTCCATAGTTTGGCGATTCCTCTATATTGCGCGTTTTCTTCATATCCCGCCACATACACATCGCCGCCGGACACGAAAACGGAGCGCGCCCCCGCGTCGCCGCTTCCAACACTGAGTCTTTGTGGAACGCCATTTACCCAGAGCGTAGCGTCATAATACCATTGCGCGTTTTCTTCATATCCCGCCACATACACATCGCCGCCGGACACGAAAACGGAAGATGCTTCAGCGTCGCCGCTTCCAACACTGAGTGTTTGTGGAACGCCATTTAGCCAGAGCGTAGCGTCATAATACAATTGCGCGTTTTCTTCATATCCCGCCACATACACATCGCCGCCGGAAACGAAAACGGAAGATGCTTCAGCGTCGCCGCTTCCAACACTGAGTGTTTGTGGAACGCCATTTAGCCAAAGCGTGGCTGAGTAGTTAGCGTGTCCCGCCACATGCGCGATTACAGGGGATATAGCTTCCGTAACTGTCACAGAGCTGCTGGCCGTTTTGCCGCCATCATCGGTTGTCACGGTGATTGTAGCATTGCCTGCCGCCACGGCTGTAACAAGACCTGTTTGCGATACGATGGCTACATCGGCGTTATTTGTTGTCCAAGTCACGTCCTTATTCGAGGCGTTACTGGGGGTCACTGTTGCCGTAAGCTGCCGCGCGGCGTCCGGGTGGAGTGTTACTGAGGTGGGGGATACGCTGACGCCTGTTACGGAAATACTGATTCTATTTACATTGACCTCACAGGTTGCCGTAAAGCCGCGGTCAGCGGTTGTGGCCGTGATCGTAGCGTTGCCCTCAGCTACGCCCTTGACAAGGCCGCTTGTTGAAACTATCGCTACGCCGGAGTTGCTTGTTGACCAGAATATGTTTTTGTTTGTGGCGTTATCAGGGGCTGCCGTTGCCACGAGTTGTTGCGTGGCGCCAGGCGTTAGCGTTGCCGTGGTTGGCGCGACCGTTACGCCTGTAACAGGAGTAACAATACCGGAACCGGCGCTCACAAAAACAGAATAAGCCCGCGAATTTTCAATTTCATATCCGAGGCTGTGGGGAACGCCATTTACCCATAGCGTGGCGATACTGAGATACATCTGCGCGTTGACTTCACGCCCCGCCACATATACGTTACCGCCAGACGCAAAAACGGATTGAGCGTGAGCGTTGCTACTTCCATCACTGAGGCTTAAAGGAACGCCATTCACCCAGAGCGTGGCGACATACCGATTTTGCGCGTTGATTTCATATCCCGCCACATACACATCGCCGCCATACACAAAAACGGAAAAGGCATAAGCGTTGCTGCTTCCATTACTGAGGCTTAAAGGAACGCCATTTACCCAGAGCGTGGCAACCTCAACATACTGCGCGTTGATTTCAGTTCCCGCCACATACACGTCGCCGCCCGACACAAAAACAGACTGGGCAAAAGAATAGCTATCGCCGAGGCTTGAAGGAACGCCATTTACCCAAAGTATAGCAACAGGCGCCAAGTTCGCGTTGGTTTCATATCCCGCCACGTACACATCGCCGCCCGACACAAAAACGGAACAGGCTTCAGCGTCGCCGCTTCCATCACTGAGGCTTAAAGGAAAGCCATTAACCCAGAGTTTGGCAACAGAAATCCATCTCGCGTCGTATTCACATCCCGCCGCGTACACATCGCCGCCAGACACAAAAACGGAATTGGCATAAGTATCGCCGCTTCCGCTGAGACTTTGGGGAGCGCCATTTATCCAGAGTTTGGCAACGCTTTTAAACAGCGAGACGGTTTCATTTCCGGTCACGTACACACTGGGGGGTATACTTTCTTCCGTAACAGTCACGACGCATCTGTCCGTTTTGCCGCCGTCCTCGGTCGTCACGGCGATTGTAGCTTCACCCGGGGCCAAGGCTGTAACAAGGCCCGTTTGAGATACAGTGGCAAAGGCGTCGGCGCTGCTTGACCATGACGCGTTTTTGTTTGAGGCGTCAGCGGGCAGCAGGGTTGCCGTTAGCCGCTCTGTTTTGCCCGCCTCTATTGACATTGCTGTTTTGTCGAGGCTCACGCTTTCAACTGGAATAACGGCAGGCGTGATTGTTACTGTACAATTGGCCTTTTTGCCGCCGTCCTGGGTCGTCACGGTGATTGTAGCGATACCTTCGGCTATGGCTGTAACAAGGCCGTCTGTTGACGCCGTTGCAATGGCGGCGGCGCTGGTATCCCACGTCACTGCTTTGTTTGAGGCGTTAGAAGGCAACACGATTGCCGTTAGCCGCTCTGTTTTGCCCGCCTCTATTGAAGTTGCTGTTTTGCTGAGGCTCACGCTTTCAACCGAAACAGCAACAGGCCCGTCCTTTTTGCCGCCGCCTCCGCAGGCTATGGTGAGCGGAAGCGCCATGACCAAAAAGATTGCCAGCGGATAACATAAATACCTTCTCATGGATAAAAATCCTTCAAAAAAAAGCGCCGGAATTGCTTCCGGCGCGATGAACCGCTACATTCTAATTTGCTCTTCCCCCTGCGGCATCCGCTGACGCCGGGTGTAACGCTGTAGCGTCAGCGGGATTAACAACGCCGCCGGAATCGGCGGACACAAAAACGGAAAAAGCAGCTGTGTTTGTGCTTTCATCACTAAGGCTTTGAGGAACGCCATTTATCCAAAGTGTGGCAACGCTCGCGTATTGAGTGATTTGATATCCCGTCACGTACACATCGTCGCCCGATACAAAAACGGATTCAGCCACAACCCCATCACTAAGGCTTTGTGAAACGCCATTTACCCAAATTCCGGCAACGCTGCCGGTTACATCTGTTATATCTCCCGCCACATAAACATTGCCGCCCGACACAAAAACGGAACGGGCCAGCGCGTAGTGAATTCCATCACTTAGGTTGTGGGGAACGCTATTTACCCAGAGTTTGGCTACAAAAACCCCGCTCGCGTTGCGTTCATATCCCGCCACATACACATCGCCGCCATACACAAAAACGGATTCAGCGGTTGCCCGGATAGTTCCGTCACTGAGGCTTTGGGCATTGCCATTTACCCAGAGCGTGGCGACATATTCCCCTATTGCGTCGCTGTATACACGCCCCGCCACATACACATCATCGCCTGAGACAAAAACAGATCGAGGATAAGCTTCGTTACCCGCAATTTCATCACTGAGACTTTGAGGAACGCCATTAACCCATAGTTTGGCAACAGCATATGTCCAGTTTTCGTCTATTTCATATCCCGCCGCGTACACATTGCCACCGGACACAAAAACTGAATTAGCGCGAGCCTCGGGGCTTTCATCGCTGCTGAGGATGTGGGGAACCCCATTTATCCAGAGCGTGGCGGCTTCAAAATAATTATAGTCTCTTTCATATCCTGCCACATATTTATCGTTGCCCGACACAAAAACAGATTCAGCATAAGACTCCGCCACGTTTCCATTGCTGAAGCCAAGGCGCTGGGAAACGCCGTTTACCCAGAGTGTGGCAAAGTTTTTATTTTCGGGCAACGGCGTGCGTTCATATCCCGCCACATATGGAATAACCGGAATAACCGGAATAACCACAGGCGTAATTGTTACTGTACAACTGTCCGTTTTTTCGCCGTCAACCGTTTCCACCGTGATTGTAGCAGTGCCTTCGGCTACTGCTGTAACAGCTCCGTTTGCCGATACTGTCGCCTTGGCGGAGTCGCTGGTATTCCACGTCACTGCTTTATTTGTCGCGTTGGCAGGCAAAACTGTCGCCGTCAGCGGAGGCGACGTCTGACCAGTCTGTAGTTCCAATGTTTTTGGAGACACGGTTACGCTCTCTACATGAATAACAACCGGGGCGGCAGGAATAACCGTCACGGCGCACGCCGCAGTTTTTTCGCCGTCCTGGGTTTTCACGGTGATTGCAACCGCGCCTTCCGCCACAGCTGTAACAAGGCCCGTTTGGGATACGGTGGCAAAGGCGTCGTCACTGCTGGACCACGACACGTTTTTGTTAGACGCGTTGCCCGGCAAAACCGTCGCGGTGAGAGTCCGTGTCTCGCCAACCGGAAGCGTCATCGCAGTTGGAGACACGGTAACGCTTGTTACTCCTGCGCTTTTGCCGCCGCCGCCGCAGGCTATAAAAGCCAGTGTCAGGGCTATCAGGGCCGATAGCAGAGAGATACGCTTTCTCATGGATTCTCCATCAAAAAAAGGGGGATAAAAAAAAAGCGCGCGTCAGCGTTACAACAGCCAATGGCGCGCGATTAACATAGAGGCCCGCAGGGGGGCGATAGAAGAGGGGACTTTTGGACAAAGAGTGCAACCTCTCTCAAAACACTCGCCAATGCAAAACCTTGAGTAAAAAGGCATCAGATGCGCCTCCTTAAACTTCAAAATATTCATTTTTTTCTTTTTTCAATCGGCAGTTTTTGCCTAGATTAAAAATGGCGCAGTCATTAGCCTGCGCCGTTTTTGGCGGTGGACGCGACGCAGGGACGGAGGGCGAAATGGAGATTGTAAGTTAATGCCGCCCCTGGCGACTGGAGCAGTCAGGCTTTAAAAAGTTGAAAAAGCTGAACGCTATAGACTAGGGCTTGCTTGCCTCTTGTTTCCTTTGCAGATACCTCACTCGCCATGCTATAGTCGTTATTTGTAACCCAGGAGGAACCATGGACTTAAAAAACAGCAAAACTGCCCAAAATCTGCTCAAAGCCTTTGCGGGGGAGAGTCAGGCCAGAAACCGCTACGCCTTTGCGGCAAAGACCGCCCGCAACGAGGGCTTTGAATACATAGCGGCTATCTTTGACGAGACGGCCCTCAACGAAAAAGAGCACGCCAAGCTCTTTTTCGCCCACCTCACGCCCCTGGCCCCGGGCGCCATTGAAATCCAGGCCGCTTATCCGGTGGTGGCGGGCGACTTAAAGGCGCAGTTGACCGCCGCCGTCAACGGCGAGAGGGAAGAATGGGAAGAGCTGTACCCCGAATTTGCCAAGATAGCCAAAGAAGAAGGCTTTAGCGACGCCGCCAAAACCTTTGAACTGATTGCCAAGATAGAAAAAGAGCATGAGGAACGCTTCAATCGTCTGCTCACCAGGGTGACGGACGGCACATTTTTCAAGCGGGAAGAAAAAATCCTGTGGCGCTGCAGGGACTGCGGCAATATCTTAGAACTTTCAGCAGCCCCCGGCGTCTGCCCCGTGTGCAAAAAGCCCCAGTCCTGGCAAGAACCCGTGGGGGAGAATTACTAGAGAATCGCTGATTCAACTTTTTCAAAGTTGAATTAGTCTATTCTATGCAGTGAGGAAACTGGCTTTTTGTCAGCCGAATGACTGACAAAAGGCCAGCCCCCACGGGCATCAGGCAACAATAATCACCTTATCCAAAGGAGGGAGTTATGGGTGGAGCCAGATTCTTCAAAACCGCGCTGCTTTGCGTCGCTACTACAGTTTCACTGATTGCCGCCGGGGACTTGACTATAACTTTCAAGACAGAGAACAAGAATCCCATGAGCACAAGCAAGTCAACAGAAGTGCAGTACTACTCGAATCAGTACCATCGCACTAATAACGACCAAGAAAAGAATGATACGCTGATGGACTACAAAAAATCCGCCATGTTTATCATTGACCACAAGAAAAAAACCATTTCAAAGCTCACGCTGGACGACGCGGTCAAGATGACGGAAGCCACAGCGTCTATGTATGACGCTGAAACCAGGGAAATGATGAAAAAGATGCTTGGCGCTGGCTCTAATGACAAGGTCGCTGTTAAAAAAGTTGGTAAAGAAGTAATTCTTGGCAGAAATTGCGATAAGTGGGAAATTTCACTTGGGAAAATGATATTAAAGGTAAGCGCTGATCCAAACTTGGCGTACCCTGCCTCACAGGAGGCCTTGAAAATAGCGGACAAGATGAAGGAGAGCGTAGCGGGGGGGGCTATGCCGGGCATGGACATGACAAAGCTTTATGAGGAAGCGGCAAAAATTAAAGGGGTTCACTTGAAATCCGAAATGCAGATGTCTGTTACCGGAATGACAATGAGAATCTTTTCTGAAGCTACCAAAATTGAACAGGGCGCGATTCCCGCGTCAAGGTTTGAACTCCCCTTGGGCTATAAAGAAGAAGACATGGGCAAAAAAATGCTGGAAGAGATTAACAAATCGCGCAAGAAGAAATGAATTTAGATTAGTACATCTGTATTTTCATGTTGTTCAATCGCTCAATTCTCTTTTTAATGGGCGGATGGGTGCTGAACAGGGAGGCCAATGAGGCGCCTGACAGAGGGTTGACTATCATCATGTGAGCAGTGGACGACTCGGCGCGCCGCATGGGGGCTTGTTTGTTGCTGGCGGAAATTTTTTCGAGGGCCGAGGCCAGATTATCAGGGCGTCCTGTGATTTGGGCGGCTCTGGAGTATGATAAGAAACGACTATGAACACGAGGTGGGAGACATGGCGCAAAGAACAATCAATGTAACCGTCCAGCTAGATGAACAACTGAAAAATAGTGGCGAAGAGCTTTTCCGCAGGCTTGGAATGAGCTTCTCTGCTGCGTTTAGCGCATTTGTAAGCTATTCAGTGAAACAGGGAAAAATTCCGTTTGAAATTGATGATGGGTTTGATGCGGAGCTTTATGCCAGAGATCCATATTTTACCAGGGAAGAACAAGCCGAGTTGCGCCGCAGGATAGCGGATATTGAGGCTGGCCGCAATTGCGGCATACGCGAATTGATTGAAGTTGAAGACGATGGATAAGAATTGGCAAGACGACGCATGGGATGATTATCTTTATTGGTTTCAAACAAACAACAAAAGCGCCATAAAGCGCATACATACGCTTTTGAAGGACATTGAGCGCCATCCGTTTGAAGGAACAGGCAAGCCTGAGCCGTTGAAAGAAAACTGGGCTGGCTACTGGAGCCGCCGTATTGACGATGATAACCGTATCATCTATCGGGTTGCTGGAAATCAGCTGGATATTATCCGTTGCCGAGGTCACTACAAATGAATTCATTCCAATTCTATAGCAATTCAATTTTGAGGTGGTGCTTGCCTAACGGCGGGCAAAGCCCGCCTGCAAGCATCACGCGGCCATGATTTGCAAGCAAATCCTGGCATAGAGCGATTCAACTTTCTCAAAGTTGAATCGCTCTAAATAGAAATTGCTTTAATTTTATTTAGAATTGGAATGCGCGACACGGATGTCGCGCCGAAATGCGCAGCATTTCGAGAGGCAAGGCGAGACTGCGCTCTCGCCGCAGCCGACTACTTCAAAATTGCAGGAGGCAATTTTGAAGTAGAAATGGAATCAATACATCTGTATTTTCATGTTGTTCAGGCGCTCAATTCTCTTTTTAATGGGCGGATGGGTGCTGAACAGGGAGGCCAATGAGGCGCCTGACAGAGGATTGACTATCATCATGTGAGCAGTGGACGACTCGGCGCGCCGCATGGGGGCTTGTTTGTTGCGGGCGGAAATTTTTTCGAGGGCCGAGGCCAGATTATCAGGGCGTCCTGTGATTTGGGCGGCAAACTCATCGGCCATGTACTCCCTGCTTCTGCTGATGGCCATTTGGAGCATGATGGCGGCTATAGGCGCCAAAATCATCATTGCCAGGCCCGCTATTGGGTTTGCCGGGCGTCCGTTCCTGTCCCTGGGCGTCACCCAATAGGCCATGCGGGATAAAAGCATTATCGCTTGAGACAACACCGCGGAAAGGCTCCCTATCAAAATGTCCCTGTTTTTGACGTGGCCAACCTCATGGGCCAAAACGCCTTCTATTTCAGGGCGGGACAGCGCCTATAATATTCCCTCCGTCACGGCCACGACGGCGTGGTCGGGATTTCTGCCCGTGGCAAAGGCGTTGGGGGTTTGCTCCGGCACGATGGCGACCCTTGGCATCGGCAAGCCGGCCCGCTGGGCCAGGTTTTCGACAATCGCGTAAAGCTGGGGCGCGTCTTGCTGAGTTACCACCCTCGCCCGATAGGTCATCAACACGATGCGGTCTGAAAAGAAATAGCTAAAGCCGTTTAGCAAGAGACCAACCCCAAGGGCAATAATTGCCCCTGACTGGCCATAAAAGTAATTGCCCAACGCTACCAGCAACCCTGTCATCGCGGCAATCAAAATAAAAGTTTTAAAGCTGTTCAATACTTCCTCCCGGCAGGTTCCCTCAAGTATTTTCTAACAGGTGATGATCCGTCAACTGCTGAAAGGCGTAGCCCAGGCGTAGCAAGTCGCAGTCTGACAGCCTGGGGCCGATGAACTGGACGCCTGCGGGCAGGCCGTCGGCAAGCCCGGCCGGTACGGCCAAAGCCGGAATGTCCGCCAGGGCGGGGAGTACCGTCAGGATGTCCATCATGTACATTTCAAGCGGGTCTGCAACCTTTTCCCCAAGCGCGAAGGCCGTGATTGGACTGACGGGAGTCACTATGAAGTCTATAGAGTTAAAAATCTCCATGACCGACCGGGCTATGGCGTTTCTTGCCTTTAGAGCCTTCAGGTAATAGGCGTCATAATGGCCTTTTGAAAGGCAAAATGTGCCTAGCAGTATTCTGCGCTTTGCTTCCAGGCCCAGGTGCATATTTCGGCTTCCGGCCACCATGTCGGCCAGGTTGCTGGATGAGACCCTGTTTCCATATCTGACGCCGTCAAAACGCGACAAATTGCTGGAGACCTCCGCCGTGTTCAGCAGGCAATAGGTTTCAAGGGCGTACGAGGCGCAGGGCAAGTCTATATTGATGATCTTTGCCCCGCCGCCCTCAAGGGTTTCGAGCGCCTTTGAAACGCATGATTGCACCGCCGGCTGGATAGCCTTGACGCTGTCCCCCGCGAAATATCCTATCTTGAGGTTCTTTAAATCTTTTGGAATCAGGGGCAGAAGGTCTTGAATTCCCGGCAAGTCCACGGAGGTTGAATCGTGTGGATCAACGCCCGCCATCACGGAAAATCCCATGGCGATGTCTTCAACGTGTTTGGCCATGGGGCCGACCTGGTCCAGGGAGCTTGCCATGGCCGTGACGCCGTACCTGCTGAGTACCCCGTACGTGGGCCTGAGCGCCGATACGCCGCAAAAGGCGCCGGGCAGCCTGACTGACCCCCCCGTGTCGGAGCCAAGGGCAAATGGGGCGTAACCGGCCGCAACCGCAGCCGCTGAACCTGAGCTGCTGCCTCCGGCTACTTTGGAAGTATCCCAGGGGTTGCGCGTAGGACCGAAGGCGTGATACTCGCCGCTGGACCCCAGGGCAAATTCATCCATTGCGGCTCTAGCGACAGGAACGGCGCCAGCGGAAAGCAGTCTGTTTACTACCGTCGCTGAAAATGGCGATATAAAACCTTTGGTTATTTTGGAGCCGTTTTGAAAAAGCTGGCCCTTGCAGGCCATGTTGTCTTTGACCACAACGGGGATTCCAAGGAAGGGCTGCCTGTCGCCATTTAAGCGGAGTCGCCCGTCAACATTTGAGCGCAGCCGCCTGTCGGCGAGTCTGGCCGCATTCAGAGCGAATTCGCCCATTTCCGCGTTGATGGCGTTAATGCGGCCATCCAGTCGTTTTATTTTTTCAATGCTGCGGAGAGCCAGATATTCCGAGGAAAGGTCGCCGGAATCAAGGCCCTCGCGCAGGTTAGCTATCGGGCTTTTTTTCATTCAAACCCTTTCGGCGGTAGAAATCAATTATGAGTTTACTGTATCGCAAAAGAGTATTATCATAATTATTACTATTGGTCATTTTTTTCAATGACCAATCCAGGATTCTGGATGAACCCCTTCGAAGTCCTTCAACTCAGCCCCGGCGCTTCGTTAGACGAAGCCAGGGACGCCTATCACCGCTTGGCTAAGGAGTGGCATCCAGATAGGTTCAGCGGCTCAGAAAAACAAGCCGCCGAGGCAAAATTCAGGGAAATCGCGGCGGCGTACGCGGCCATAAAAAAGGGTGTCGGCCCAAACCTGAACGCCGATACGCGCTCTCTGGATTCCGCAGAGCCGCTTTCACGCGCCGCGGGCGCTTCCCAGGCGGAAAAAACGCCTGCGGATTTGCTGTCTGAAGCAAAAAACGCTGTGGTCAACAGACAATTTGACGCCGCTATAGCTATGAGCCAGTACTGTTTTCAATATCCGCAATTCGCCGAAGACGCGCGATTGGTTTATGCTGTAGCCATAGAAGCGACAAGCAGCGACATAAAGGCCCATACCAGGGCCTACGAAGAAGTTATTCGCGTTAACCCAAACAACAAGACGGCCACGGTTAAACTTGCGGATTTGTATCTTGCCCTGAATATGCCGGCGCGGGCCGCAAGTATGGCCGCAAAGGCCAAATTATTAGGGGTATTTAATAATTCCGGCCAAGCTAACTCCCGCGCTTCCGCGCAGGAACCTGCTGGCGTCTTAAATAAAATCGCTGGTTTTTTTAGCGCCGGCGCGAAGCGGGGATGATGATGACGCTTGAAGCGGCAGGTATGACAAATGTCGGATTGGTGAGAAAACACAACGAAGACAGCTTGTTTTTAGATACTCAATTAGGGCTTTTCGTCGTTGCCGATGGACTGGGAGGCCACGCCGCCGGAGAAGTCGCAAGCAGAATAGTGGTTGACCAAATCGCCAAACACATCAAGCATACGGCCGAGGCGGCGATAACTTCTCCACTGGGCCTGGATTATAATCTCAGTTTGAACGGAAACCGCCTAAGAGACGCGATTCAGGTATCAGACAGGGCCATCACTGAAAACATTGTGTCCCACCCCGAGCGCGAAAGCATGGGGTCAACGGTGGTCGCCTGCCTGGTTGAAGGCAAGCGGGTGACATTGGCTCATGTCGGAGACAGCAGGGCCTATCTGCTAAACAAAAACGGAATTAAACAGCTTACCAGAGATCACTCCTGGGTTGCCGAGCAGGTGGCAAACGGAATTTTAACCACAGAAGAGGCCAAGCGGCACCCGTTCAGGAACGTCATTACCCAGGCCCTTGGCAACGGCAGTGAACTTGAGGTTGAAATTAAAGAGTTTGAAATCGCGGACGCCGAAACAATACTGCTTTGTTCAGATGGATTGTCAGGGATGGTTTCAGACGATCATATTCTGGTAATTATCAATCAGGCATCTAATTTGCAAGAGGCCGTGCATAGTCTTGTTTCCAGGGCTATAGAAAACGGCGGGGAGGACAATGTTTCTGTAATACTTTTGAAACTGGTCCGCTCCTGACTTTACAAAACCATTGCCTTCACATTTTACGTTGCGCGTCAAGGCATTGATGCTATCCTAACTATCACAGCGAGGCTCTCCGTGGGGCTTTTATCTGGCAAAAACAAACTCCTTTTGGGTCTGGACATCGGTTCCAGTTCAGTGAAGGTTTGTGAACTGCAAAGCGTTGGCAAAAAGGACGGCCCCCAATTCAGGCTGCAAAAATTAGGGGTTACGCATATTCCCCACGATTCAATAGTTGACGGCGACATAATGGATAGCAACGCCGTAGCCGCGGCTATCCGGCAAGTATTGGCGGAGCAAAAAATCAAGGCCAGGGAAGTAGCCATTTCTGTTTCTGGTCAACAAGTAATAGTCAAAAAAGTGACATTGCAACTGATGAGCCAGTCCGAGCTTATAGAGTCCATACGATGGGAGGCCGAAAGCTTTTTCCCCGCCGGACACAGCTTTGACAGCTACGTATTGGATTACACGGTTCTTGAAGAACGCAAGCCGGAAGGAAACATGGACGTCCTCCTGGTTGCCTGCCGCAAAGACAAACTTGAATCGTACTCCAGTTGCGCCATTCAGGCCGGACTTAAACCAGCGCTGGTTGATTTAGACGTTTTCGCGCTGCAAAACGCGTATGTATCCAACGTGGCCTCCGGCGGATATGATGAAGTGGCGGCCCTTGTAAATATCGGGGCTAACTTCACTAATTTGTGCATGATGATTGGCAAACGATCTGTCTTTTGGAGAGATTTGGCATTCGGCGGAAACCGATATACAGAAAAGCTTATGGAGGATTGGGGAGTTACCCGGGAAGGCGCGGAGGAGCTAAAACATGGCGTTTCGGTGGAGAATCGGACGCCCGCAGAAGTAGAATCTTCCATGGCGGCGGTTTCAGACTTGTTTGCCAACGAATTATCACGAAATACAGAATTTTTCAGAACGAATTTTAAGGTTGATCACTTAGATCGCATAGTCCTGTCGGGCGGAGGATCAAAAGTTACTAACCTTACCGGAATTTTAAGAGACCGTTTCAGGGTTACGGTCGAGACATTGAACCCTTTTAGCGCCATCGAAGTGGATGAGCGCGGGACTAATTACGACGTGGCAGGGGACTTAGGCTGCGCGGCGGCAATTGTTGTAGGGTTAGCCCTTCGTGTGGAAGGTGACCGATGATAAGGATAAACCTGCTTAAAGACCTGTTTGTTCATTCGGGCGCCAAAGGCGGCAAAAATGAACAGTCGGAAGTTGTCTCCGAGGTCAGATCGTCTCCCAAATCAACGCTGCCCGTTGTCGGCATTTTATTCTGTTTGATCTTCAGTGGGATTGGCGGCCTTTACTATTTTTGGCTTAATAAACAAATCGCAGACCAGGAAGAGCGCAGCGCTGCCCTGACAGCCGAAAAACAGGCGCTTGAGCCATATTTCAAATTGGAGGAGCAGTTCAGGAAGCAAAAGGAAGAGTTGCAGAAAAAAGAGCAAGTGTTGACCAGACTCAAGAAACAACAGCAGCTGCCGGTGTATTTTCTTCATGAGCTTGGCAATAGCTTACCTGATAATGTTTGGTTTGTCAAGGTTTCAACCAAGGGGCAAAAAGTGGAAATACGAGGCGAATCCTTAACAGAAGACGCAATTTATCATTTTCGCAATAACCTGGTCGCAAAATCCCAGTGGTTTAGAAATGTCAATTTCTCAGGCGCTAACCGCAAAGATAAAAAACTGGAATTCACTCTGACCTTTGATTTGATGAATCCGGCTTAAGGTGCAAACATGGCTTCCCCAACTGGCAAACAAATGATGGCGGGTACAGTGGTCGGGCTGCTGATTTCGGGCGTCGTCTGGTATTTTTTGGGCGACTCTCGGACTGAGCTGGAAGGCATTATAGTATCGAATGAAAAGCTGGCGGTTGAAGTTGATAAAGGAAAGCAATTAAAAGCCAGTTACGAAATATTGAAAAAGGAAGTCGAAGAACAGGAAAAGAGAATCGCCGAGCTGGTCAAGCTCTTTCCTGCGGAGAACGAGCGCTCAAGCGTAGCTTACATGGTGCAAAAACTTGCGAGCGCCTCTGCCCTTGGTCAGGTTCAGGGCTGGGTGAATGCCGATAAGCCAATTAAAGCCGAATACTACATGGAATACCCCACTACCTATAGGTACACAGGCGGGTTTCATGAATTTGGCCGCTTTCTTTCATTAGTTTCCGGATATGACAAAATTATTAACATTTCAGACATGGTGATGACGCGCGCGACGACCGCAAACGTTAACTCCGCGTCTATTGAATTTCGTTTGTCAATTTATGTGTACGAACCCAAAGCCGCTGAAAAACCTAAATCTCCCGCTGCGGCGAGTACAACAAAGCCCGCCAGGGATGAGGACTAAGCCATGAGATTCACAGTTCTTTTTTTGTTGTTTGCGTCCATGCCGATTTACGGACAGGCCAGGGACGGCCGCAGCCATGATGCCGGCGGGGATATCATGAATTTCCTCATTCAATCCCAGATCGTGGACTTCAAGCCCCACTTAAACCGCGACCCGTTTACCGTTCCGTCTGACTTGACAAGTCAAAAACAGGGTCTGTTAATTGACGAGATTGTTATCAAGGGGCGGATCGTTGTACGCAAAAGACCATTCGCCGTAATTTTAGACTCTTATCAGCAAGCAAGGGAATTGCCTGTGGGCTACCAGTTTCTTGATGGTGAAATTACGGCCATCACGGAAAACGCGGTTGTCTTTAACCAGTGGGACGCCAATTCCGCAATGCGCGCCGGAAGCCGTACCGTCACAAAGTATTTTAAACGCGAGGAGGATAGATGATAAACTCTCGCCTTGCTTCATGGTTGGTGGCTGGAAGCATTGTCGTGTCTGGCGGTCATTTTGATTTTCATAACGATAAACTGCCTGCCCGCGAAACAGCAAACAACACAAACAGCGCAAACAACACAAACAACGGTCGTCCATCGGTTTTGGCCGCAAATCTGGAATCAACGCTTGATTCCGCCAAGGTAAGGGTTCAGGTTCCCGGCCTTTCGCGCAAGCCGGTCGTACAAGTTCTGCCGTCACCGGACCGCCTTGTGGTTGATTTTCATGGCGTGAATCGCGGCGCGGTTCCCAGGAGCGATATTGCCAAACTGGCGCACCCGCTCATTTATAAGGCTCGGCTTGCGCAGTTTGCCGTGGCGCCTGAATCCATAACAAGGCTTGTTCTTGAACTGGCGCCCAGCGTCAGGGCTGATATAACTTACGATAAGGATGGAGTGGATATATCCCTCACAAAAGGCGTTGGTAAAATACGCACGTCGCTTGCGAAAAGCGATTTTAATCCGGTGGCGAGCGCCGCAGCCGTTGCGTCAGCTTCGATCTTAAATTATCAAGAGCCGGACACATCGTATTATTCCGCTTATTCCGCTGAATCACGAATTTCAGCTGATGAGGCGCTGAATCCCGCAACCTCTGCTTTGGCGCCTTTGCCCTCAGTGGAAAGCGCAACTCAGGCGTCTTTATCTGACGACCTGGCTTCCGCCGCCGGGGCATCCCCGTCGGATAGCGCGAACGAAGCGTCTTCCCAGCATCTGACGAACGCCGAAAGATTGCCTCAAATCGGCTCTCCCTACGTGGGGCTTCCCAGCCTGGGCGCCATTCCCATAGCTCCCATAGTAGCGGCTCAAGCGCCGGTTTCAGGCATGGCGCCAAAGTACGGCCCCCAGCCATCCGTAACATCTGTAAAGAACATTGGCAATATGGAGACGGGGTTCCATGGCGAGCGCATAGACCTGGACGTTCAAAACGCGGATTTACGAACAATATGCTCTATACTTACCAAAACAGGGGGATTAAACCTGGTTATGGATCCCGACGTTCAATCGGGCGGCTGGACTTATTACTTTGAAAAGACGCCCTGGGACAAGATACTTGACATTGTTGTCAAAAACGCCGGTCTCGGTAAAGAGATCAGCGACGGCATCATTCGCATCGCAAAAGTGGAAAAACTTAAAAAAGAAGAAGAAGACCGAAAGGCGCTGGAAGAAGCCAGGGCCCTGGCTGGCAACCTGGTTACAGTGACCCGGGGTTTATCCTACGCAAAAGTTGACGACGCTCAAAAGATAATCACCAACCTGAAATCCGAGAGAGGCAAGATTTTTACGGACACCCGCACTAACACAATGATCCTGACCGATTTGCCAAGGTACGTTGATTCAATGCAGCAGTTGCTGGACCAACTGGACGTAAAGGTTCCCCAGGTACAAATTGACGCAAGGATTGTAGAAGCCAACCGCGGTTGGGAAAAGGCCTTCGGCGTCTCATGGCCCCAATCAGGCGCCGCCCCCGCCACTTTGCAGGCCAACGGACAAAATTTACCCTGGGGCGCGGAAAACGGGCCGTCCTGGAACAGCATAAACAGTCGGCCAACAGGCGATAACAGGCTCAACGCAGCTTTTTCGCCCGGTATAGTGGGCGCGACAGACATCCCTGCGCCCGCAGGTGAAATATGGATTTCATTCCTGACCAACCGCATCAGCCTGAACGCAATTATTCAGGCCCTTGAGAGCAAAAGCATGATCAAGGTGGTTTCAGAGCCTAAACTGACAGTCCAGAACAATCAGGTCGGCCTCATTGACGATGGGTCCAGGATTCCCTACCAGAGCAACCAGAGCGGCGTAGCCGGGGGAGCGATTACCGTTCAGTTTGTGGAAGCAAAGCTGAAGTTGGAAGTAACGCCCCAAATTACCAATGAAGGCACCATCATATTAGATGTTTCCATTGCTAAAGACGCCCCTGATTTTGGCAGACAAGTCAACGGAACGCCCACTATTCTCAGCAAGAACGTCAAAACCACGGTTTCGGTTAATGACGGCGGAACGGTTGTTCTGGGCGGCGTTTTCACAAACTCGTCTGACGCTGGAAGCGTTGGAGTTCCATTCCTGTCAAATTTGCCGGGAATCGGGTGGCTGTTCAGAAGCAAGACCAACAACGATCAAACCACTGAAATGCTGGTGATGATAAGCCCCAAGATTATTGAATACTAAGACTATTCACATACGCCCTGATGAGATTGCTCAGGCTTGTCCAGATGAGCTGTACTCCTATTGCCATTAGTATAAATGCCGAAATCTGTCCAATGGTGGCCTTGGCGGTCTTGCCAATCCGGCTCAGGAAAGCGCCGGAAAACCTGTAAAATATCCACACGGTGATAGCCGCCATGGCTATGCCGGTGCAAAGGCCCAAAATATTAAGCATTGTCTCAACAGCAAAAAAGCTTCCGGTTGGCACCATTGACAGCGTTACGGCGATAGCGCCAGGCCCGGCTGTCATTGGCATGGTCAGGGGAAAAAACACCTTGTCCGACATGCCCTTAATTTCTTCCTGCTCTGAGCGCGTTAAATGTTCATCGCGGTTGAGCATACGCCAGGCCGTGTGGAAGAGCAGCATCCCGCCCGCTATGCCGATCATGTCTATTGAAACGCCAAGTATCCTCAGCAGCCATCCCCCCACAAGGAGCAGCGAGGCCAGTAAGTAAAATGTGTAAATGGATACCCTTACCGCCAGGATATTTCGCTGTCTTTCACGGGCGCCGGATGTTATCTCCTGGAAAACGGGCGCCATGGCCGGAGGGTTCAAAATGGGAAACAACTTGAAAAACGCCAGCATGGCGAATGAAAAAACGCTTACCATGAATTGCTCCAAAAAACATTTTAGATTGCGACGCTTGCGCAACCGGGGCCAAAAACGTCCGCAAGGGTCACGCTGACGGAATTTGCAGGCAAGTCCTGACTTGCCAAAAAATAATTATATTTGACAAAGCCATTTGACGCCCTGATACTTAATATTGGGTTACGGATGAGGTTGCCATGGTGTTTTCGACTTTACACTCCTCGCGTTCAAGTGATTCAAATGAAACATTTGGCAGTCTTTTAAAAGTATGGGCGGCGCTATTATTGCTGTCCATCTTTGGCAGCTCCCTGAATGCTCAGGAACATGCGTCCAGGCGCTCGGTTTCAAATCAAGCCAATCAAGCCTCAAAGGAAGACAAAAAAAATACCTATGGGACTAAATCCGGGGATGAAGCCCTGCCCGAAGATGAGAATGAAGATGAGAATACGGAGGACACAGAGGCCGAAAAAGACGATCCCTTTGGCAGGCGGGAGTGGTTCAGGGAGTGGTTTGGCCCTACCTCCAACGAGTATCTTGATTACAAAACCAAGGTAGGCGAGCAGGAAATAGAAAAGTGGGGCCACATAATACCCGGCACGCACAAGTACTACAAGCGATTCTCGCCCGCGTCCGCCCGCGCCCCCATGCCAAACAGGTGGTTCAGCATAGGACCTTTTGACGGCTCCAGTTTGCAGAACTCCACCCGCGACCCAAACGTAACCGACACAGGGCGGCCAACGGTGATACTGCCCCATCCTTACAACGCTGACATATTATATGTAGGCTTTGCTGGCGGAGGCTTATGGCGTTGCCAAAACGCCGATTTGGCAACCAATGACCCCTGGGTGTGGGCGCCAATGACGGACGGCCTGCCCTCAGGCGGCAACACGGCATTAGGCGCCGCCGCGTTTAAGCATGACGACCCCAATACGATTTATATTTCCCTGGGCGACATGATGCCGGCTTCGGCGCCCCACGGCACCGCCGAGGGCAGGGGCTTTTATATCAGTACAAACGGCGGCGAAACCTGGGAAAGAGGCGGCGGGTTAGGCGATTGCAACATGACAAAAACAATAGTCTCGCTGCCGGGCAACGTAGTGCTTGTAGCGGGCAACTTCGGCCTGTTCCGCTCAACGGACGGCGGTATAACTTTCACGCGCGTACAGAGCGGCCCATTGCAGGACGGCACGGGCGTGAGCTACTCAGGCGCGGCTTATCCGCCAAACGCATACGCAACCGCCTGGGATATTCTCAAGTTAAACAATGGCAGACTTGTTTTAACCTATCAGTTCTGCGACCAGGGATACGGCGTGTTTGGCGGCGGCGGCATAGCCTGGTCGGAAGACAACGGCGCAACTTGGACAAAGGCTGCGGTGGGCAATGGTACTGTAGCAGCCCCAGCCAGAGGCTTTGGCCGAATAGCCATAGCCGCCAGCGGAGATACGCTGTACGGACTGTACCAGATTGGGGATGTGCCTGATAACTATGGGGACTTCCCCACAATTTTGCTCAAATCAACAGACGGCGGAAAAAACTGGGTGACAAATAACGCCGCCAGTTTGTTTCAAGGCAATTACGGCGGCGATGGCGGACAGGCTGGCTACAACCACATGATAGCCGTTGACCCTGAAAACCCCGACGTCGTCTTTGTGGGTACAAATCTGGCCGTGTACCGCTCCATTAACGGCGGCGCAAATTTTTCCCAGTTCACAAGCTGGCTTGGTCGGACTTATCAATATACCCACGCCGACATGCACGTTGGCGCCTGGACTCCCCCTGGCCGCCCAAAGGCCCTGTACATGGCCACAGACGGCGGCCTTTCCATTTTCAGACAGCCTAATATCAATCCAATACCAACAGGTTCCAGCAACCTGTTCATGTCTAATCCTGAAATCATAGACCACCGCCGCAACAGGGGGCTTGCCACGCATCTCATCTATAACCTGGGCAGTACAAACGCTGATACGCCCGCGGGTTCCAGGGATCGCGTGATAATAGGCACACAGGACAACGGCACATTACTTAGAAAAAACACTGAAACAAATTTCTATGATTACGTAATAGGCGGCGATGGCTTTGGCTGCCTGATACATCCCCTTAACGGCAACCTGATGCTGGGTTCGGTTTATAACTGTAGCATTCGCCGCTCTACAAACGGCGGCGCAAGTTTTGTTACGTCAACCAGCGGCATATCGGGCGCGGGCGGCTCGGGCGCCCCATTTTATACCCGACTAATACCGGAGTTGGCCGACCCAACGGGCAACCGGGTTTACACGTTTACAAACACGGTTCCTTATGTGTCCAACAACTTTGGTCAAAGCTGGACGGCCCTGACGACCACAACGGCCAGCGGATGGCCGGGAGGCGCAATACGCACAATGGGCGCCTCGCCCCTGGCGCAGAACCTGGTTGGCGTCACCTTTGAAGCTACGGTTGACGCCGTACAAAACCTTCGCGGCAGGGTAGCCATCTCTGACAACGGCGGCCAGACATGGAGGGTTCACAACGGTTTTCCCAACTGCGGCGGCAGCATGGGCGACGTGGCCTTTGACACGCAGGACCCCAACATCATGTACGTGGCCTCGGTGCGCCCAGGCGCATGGAATTTGGCCGGCGTGACAAACGGACATCTGTTTAATCATCTATGGAAATCACTGGACGGCGGCTACACCTGGACGGCCATTGACGGCACGCTAGAAAACCCGAACGGCATCCCCTTTGGCGTGCCAATCCACACAGTAAAGGTTGACCCCCTTAACAACCAGATTGTCTATGCGGGTACAGAATACGGCCTGTACTACACCGCCAACCAGGGCGGCGTCTGGGAGCGATTTGGACAAGACCTGCCCCTGGTTCCCGTCAGGGATATATACATAGCCCCCGATGGCAGCTACATGCGCGTAGGCACACATGGGCGCGGCGTCTGGGAAATACAGGGGCCGTCCGCCACATATCCTCCCCAGTTCATAGTCCAGCCCCAGAATGTGAAAATATATGAAGGCAACGCCACATTCAGCGCAGAGGCCGAAGGCGCTCCCTCGCCCGCATACCGGTGGCAGGTTTCCGCAAACGGCTCTACCTGGTCTGATATAGCCAACGCCACGGACAAAACATATACTGGGACATTTACTGTTGCCGACAGCGGCAAGCGATTCAGGGCCATAGCCACAAACTCCAGCGGCAGCGCTGTCAGCGACGCGGCGACTCTCACGGTATCACCGGCTATCTCTGTCGCGGTTTCGCCCGCGACGACTACCCTGCGGACAGGGGCTTCTCAAACATTTACGGCCGCTGTCACGGGCGGTCATGGAAATAAAGACGTAGCCTGGACCGCGTCAGTCGTCATTGCCCCAAATGGCTCTCAATGTATTTACACAGCGCCAGGCGAGCCAGGGACTTACACGATAATGGCAACCAGCGTTGAGGATACGTTAAAGAGCTACACCGCAATCATAACGGTTGTTGATGCTATCTCCGTCAGTGTTTCGCCCAAAACGGCAACTATGATTGTCGGAAGTACCAGGAGCTTTACGGCCACCGTTGCCGGCGGCGTTGAAAACCTGGGCGTGACGTGGACGGCAGGCGGCGGAACCCTTACCTCAAATGGCAATCAATGCCTTTATACAGCTCCTAGCGCTCCGGGCACGTACACCATCACGGCCGCCAGCAACGAAGACCCCTCAAAGAGCGATACTGCTACGGTGACGGTAATCTCCGGAACGGCAAATCCTGTCACAGGCGTAACCCTGAGCAAGACCACGGCAACTATGGCGGTGGGCGCCAGAGAGCAGCTTACAGAAACCGTCATGCCGCCTGATGCCACAAACAAAACGGTTCTATGGTCAAGCAACAGTAATATTGCAACCGTGGCCAACGGTCTTGTTACTGCTCACGCCCTGGGCGCGGCGGCTATCACGGTTACGACAGAGGATGGCGGGTATCAGGCGATATGCAGCGTCACCGTCATTGTTCCCGCCACCGGCGTGACGCTGAATAAAAACGCGGCGACGCTTGTCGCTGGCGGCAGCGAGCAGCTTATAGCGACGGTTCTGCCGACTAACGCGTCCATAAAAACCGTAACGTGGTCAAGCAGCAATGGCGCTATAGCTACCGTATCAAACGGTCTCGTGACGGCGGTCGCCCCGGGCCAGGCGACGATTACGGTCAGGACAGAGGATGGCGGTCATCAGGCAACATGCCTCGTCACCGTAGCGCCGGTAATCTCTGTCGCCATTTCGCCCCAAACGGCAATAGTGGCCTCCGGCCGCACTCAGGAGTTCAACGCAACGGTAACGGGCGGCTTAGGCAATACATCTGTAACCTGGTCGGCAACGGGCGGGACGATAACCGCTACAGGCCTCTACACAGCCCCGTCAACGCCAGGAGCTTACACCATAACGGCCAGAAGCGCTGAGGACAGTACAAAGAGCGCCACGGCAGCCGTAACGGTGGTGCCCGCTGTCTCTATCGTCATAGCGCCGTCATCGGCAAACATGTACACCGACGCCTCGCTGAACTTTACGGCAACGGTAACGGGCGGTTTGGGCAACAGGAACGTCACATGGACGATAACCGGCGGCGGCAGTATCACTCCAAATGGCAATCAATGCCTCTTCGCTGCGCCCTCAACCCCAGGATATTACACGCTCATGGCGACCAGCGTTGAGGATACGTCAGTGAGCGCCACAGCGTCCATTGCGGTGACAATTCCTCCTCCTGTTTCCGTTGCTGTTTCGCCAGGGGAAAGCATGAGCGCTGGCAGCGCAAGGGTATTCAAAGCCACTGTAACGGGGGGCAGAGGGGATGGCGGCGTTACGTGGTCAACGGGAGGCAGCGCCAATATCACACCCTGGAGCTTGAACGAGTGCCTCTACATAGCCCCCGCCGCGCCCGGGACATACACGCTCACGGCGCAAAGCATTGAGGATGACGCAAAGAGCGCCTCCGTAGCCATAACCGTAGTGACGTCCAATATTAAAATCACATCACCGCCAACCGCGTTGCACGTAAACGAGAGGGTGACATTCAGGGCAGATATTTCAGGCGCTAACAACCCAGATATTTTATGGGTGGCTTCAAGAGGCAATATTGACCAGCAAGGTAATTACACGGCGCCCGGCGAACCCCAAATAGTAACAATAGCCGCGATGAGCGCCAATGATTTCTCAATAAGAGCGGAAGCCCAGGTGTTGATCATCAGGAACACGTCAAATATTGACGGGAACGCGCCCGAGGCGCCGCAACTTCTGGGTTTAGCCAACGCCTTTGGATCAACGAGACCAGCAGACTTATACTTGTATGACCTGAACAATGACGGTAGTATTAACGATATTGACATTTGGCTTCTCTTTAACAGGATGGGGTGGTAATCATGCCTAAACTTCACTATTCACTAACAGGGCTGGCATTGCTGGGCCTACTGGCCTGCTCAGGCGGAGGAGGGGGAAATAGCAACGCCAAAGCGCTTGCCTACACTAACCCCAGCGGAGCCGCTAACGACTATAGGTTTGTGGTGTCCAGCGGCAACAACACAAATACGATCACGCTGGAGCTGCGCGGTCCTGAGTCAGCCGCGACGCGGGGACGAGGCATAAACTTTAGCCTGAGCGCCGACTCCTCAAAAGTCAGATTCAGACAGTTGGACGGCGCTGAATACGTCAAGCCGATTGAACTGGACAATGGCGGCGTATTTGACCTTGGGAGAACAAACCCGAGGCTGTTTAAATCTGTGCTGGACGGCGACAACCTGCACGCTTCGATGGCCCAGAAGGGCAACTCTGTTCCAGCCAATACGCTGAATGGCGCGATAGCTGCAGTATCCCTTCAACTTCAATCAGGCGCGGCCAAAGGTAATATACGCCTGGAACCCTTAGAGGCCAGAGTGCTTCTTGATAACGGTAGCATTGTGCCGGTTGATGTAAAGGTTGGCGTCCTGACGGCACAATAGTTATACAAGTTGCGTTGA
>JAISSN010000191.1 GCA_031273105.1 Holophagales bacterium
TTCAGAGGGTAGATTGTCGTATAAAAGGTAGGCAAACAGGCGGAGGCCTGAGCAAAAACGTCTTTGACAGGGTTGAGCAGCCCATTTTGGACATGGCTACGCCCAGGCGTTTGAGAAAAAACCAGATTGCGCCTATCGCTTTTGTTCACTCAAGCTGCGGGAAATGCGCCAAGCCGCTTAGAACCTGCGGCATCGCAAGCGTCACAAACATATTAAACAGTTGCTTTGCCGTCAGCGCTATTATCCCAAACATCAAATGCGCCATCACCTTTGCCGCGCCCCGCACTCTTACAAAGCGCCCGCCGTAGTTGTCCTTTAGATTTGAATTCACCCGCTCTGCAGAACTTCGCTCTCTGAACCTCACTGCTTGCACCGGCTCCATTGGGACGCTTTCCCCTCCGCGTTTGTTTGAAGCATGGAATTACATAATTCAGGCTATACTGCACTCTGAAGGGTCTGCTATTATTAACAATTGAGAGTTCCAGGATGGGTAACACTGTTACACAAAAAATGTCACATGGTCGAAGCATGCCGCTCATCTATCTGGACGAGAACGAGCAATCCGAACAATCAAGTGTCATTTACATGCGCCGTCCCAGTAGGCGGCGTATCGTCTTTGGTTGGTACGGCGGGAAATTTTCACACCTTGATTGGCTACTACCGTTACTGCCAAAGTGTCATCACTACTGCGAACCATTCGCTGGGTCAGGCGCTGTACTTCTCAATCGTGAGGCAGCGCCAATAGAGACTTATAACGATATTGATGGTGACGTTGTGAACTTCTTTCGAGCATTACGTGACCATTACGAAGAATTGATTAGAGCCATTGCTTTGACGCCGTTCTCCCGCGAGGAGTACCACTTGGCCATATACGGTAGCACAGATGGAATCGGCGAAGTAGAACTTGCAAGACGGTTCTATATAAGGGCACGCCAAACTCGCACTGGACTTGCCCAGACTGCATCCCTTGGACGTTGGGCAAATTGTAAGAACACGAGCAGGGCTGGCATGTCAGGCGTTGTGTCTCGTTGGCTTGGTGGCGTGGATGCGCTTGATGAAATTGCCCAAAGGCTTATCCGTGTGCAAATTGAAAACCGTCCCGCTCTTGATGTTATACGTCTGTATGACAGTCCCGAAACTCTTTTCTACTGTGACCCGCCATACCTGCACGCCACGCGTGGTGATGCCAAGGCTTACGGTTTTGAGATGGATGAGTGCCAACATAGGGAGTTTGCAGAAATGGTTAATTGTTGCAATGGCATGGTGGCCGTTTCTGGGTATGACCATCCACTAATGGATGAATTATTTAAACCAAGTCGCTGGTATAAAACTCAAGGCATAGATAAGACCATTCATTCAACAAAAGGTAAGCGCACAGAAGTCCTTTGGACGAACTACGATCCCAACAAAGGAAGTTATGACGACACCAGAAAAAATATTACACAGCATTCAGCGCCGTGCAGCCCAGAGCTTAAATACCTCTGGGATTAGTGATCCGGCAATTCAGGAAAGAATAGATTATGTCTGCCGTTGCATGAACAACCGTGCTGGAGTGCGATTGCTTATGTCCTGCCTGCTGGGAAAACTAGACAAACCAAATGTTGATCCTCGAAAACCTTATACTGAAATTGGAGGGGCAGACTGCTTTTCCGGTCGCGCTTATGACGAACGCTATCTTACCAAATTCATCAACGATTACCGATTGCCAGTCAATCAGACTACAGCTTTCCTAACGCCAACGCTACGAAATATTGACCATGCACTGACAACTGACCGCGAGCTTGTCGGTAGGCCACGTGAACTCTATAGAAAAACGCTAGAGTTGCTTGAAGACGTAGCTTTGCAACGTGTTGACGCTGATGTTCTTTTTGTAGAAACCGTGCGTTTGCTGATGCTCATGCGCGATGAGAAGTTGGCAAGAATAAATTCATTGATGAGAGCGTTGAATAGCGTTGACGGAGCTTTGCCATTATCATCTGAGGCCATAGTCACTCTGATAAGTCAGCACATTGCCTGTAAGAATTCTAGCCGCTTGCCTGTTTTGGTTGTTGCTGCCGCTTATGAGGTCGCAGGGACGAGGTTGTCTGAAAGTATGTTGCCCCTAAACTCGCACAATGCGGCTGACCTCCAAACTGGTTCAATGGGCGATGTGGAAATTTGCCTGACGAACGATGATTCTGTTGTCACAGCATATGAGATGAAGATGAAACGAGTAACACTTGACGACATTGATGCCGCGGCGACCAAGATATACAGAGCAAAAACAAAGGTTCACAACTACCTGTTTATCACCACCGATGTAATTGATGCTAATGTTTCCGATTACGCTACCACGTTCTATGAAAAGACGGATGGCACTGAGATTGCTGTTCTTGATTGCATTGGATTCTTACGTCACTTCCTGCATTTGTTCCATCGTATTCGGGCGGATTACCTGAATGCTTATCAGACGCTAGTTTTGAATGAATCGGACTCAGCAGTCAGTCAGACGCTGAAAGAAGCGTTTCTGGCACTAAGGCAAACTGCTGAAAGTGGAGAATAACGTGGCATTTGTCATGGACTTTAGTATGAAGACTGTAAAGATAGTTGAGGAGTTGCCAGAGTTAGAACAATGAACAGGATTAAGGATAAAAAGTAATGATAGAGCCACTTGCAAAACCTCTGAAATCAAAAGCAATTTATTTCCTTGCTTTGACCGCGCCTATTTTCGAGGTGTTCCCGCAGCAGCACCGCCGCCGCAGCCGCGTCTAATTTGGCGCTTTGGTCTTTAGATTTTACGCCGCTCTGGGTCAATAGTTTCCTTGCTTCTGAGGTGGTCAGGTGTTCGTTTATAAACGCCAGAGGCAAATTTGTCTTTTCGGCCAAAGTCTGTCCAAACTCCCTGGCTGATGAGGCCGTGGCGGATTCAGCGCCGTCCTTGTGCAACGGCAGGCCAATCAGGAGGGCCTGGGCGTTTTCAGAGCGCGCCAATCCCGCCAGTTTTTCCAGAACCCCGCTTTCCATAGGCCAGACGCCAAAGGGGGTGGCTATGATCTCCATCTCGTCGCAAAAAGCTATTCCAATCTTTTTGGTTCCATGGTCTAAGGCCATCCAGCGCATAGTTTATTATACTATCCACTGGAGTCTGTGTGGTTCATTGCGATGTGTTGATCATTGGCGCGGGCGTCGCGGGGTGTACGGCGGCGCTCAGGGCCGCGGAGCTGGGCGCCGACGTTCTCCTGGCAACTAAAGACGCGCTTGGAGAAAGCAATAGCGCCCATGCCCAGGGCGGTATCATAGGCCTGGCTCATTCCGGCGACAGTCCCGAACTCCTGGCCAGTGATATAGAGTCCGCCGGGGCGGGGCTTTGCCGCACGGAGGCGCTTGAGCTGCTCGCCGCCCAGGGGCCGCGACTGTGCCGCGATTTTCTCTGGAAGCGCGTTGGCGTGCCCTTTGACATAGACGAAACCACAGGGCGCCCCGAAACCACGTCTGAAGCGGCGCACAGCGCAAGGCGCATTTATCACGTAAAGGACGCCACGGGAAAGGCTATTCAAACGTCGCTCTCTGAGGCAGTGCTAAAACATCCCAATGTCAGGATTATTACAGAGACGTGCCTGCTGGATTTGATCACGGTTCCCCACCACTCCGCAAACCCAAGGGCGGTCTATGACCCAATACAGGTTAAAGGCGCTTATTTACTGGACGCTTCCGGCAAAGTGGATATGGCCATAGCAAAACGGACTATTCTGGCTACGGGGGGCCTTGGCTATATTTACTTGCACACGAGCAACCCGAGCGGGGCGACGGGCGACGGTCTGGCAGCCGCTTACAGAGCCAGCGCGCGCATTGTCAACTGCGAGTACATGCAGTTTCACCCTACAACACTGTTTATTCAGGGGCATCCGAGAAAACTGCTGACCGAGGCCCTGCGCGGCGAAGGCGCCCACTTGCTGAACGCCGGCGGCGATCGCTTTATGTCTGAGTTTGAGCCTGAAGACATGGAACTCGCCCCAAGGGACAGGGTTTGCCGCGCCATGTTTGAAGAAATGGCTCAGTCGGGCAAGACTTGCGTCTATTTGGATTTATCGCCGCTAAAGGCAAAACTGGACCTGGAAGTCCGCTTCCCAACCGTTGTAAAGGCGTGTATCGCGGAGGGCATTGACCCGCTGAACGAACTGATTCCGGTCGTCCCGGCGGCGCACTACTTCTGCGGTGGCGTGTCTGTTGACTTAGACGGGCGGACAACTCTAGATGGCCTGTTTGCCGTTGGGGAGGTAGCGTGTACCGGCCTGCACGGCGCTAATCGCCTGGCCAGCCTGAGCCTGCTGGAATGTCTGTTGTGGGGCTATCGCGCTGCCGAAGCCGCCGTGGAAGATTGCGGGCGTGTTGGGTTGCCGGATATTTCAACTTTGCGGCCCTGGCAGCCGGTTGTCAGCCCGGTGGAGCCTGACCCCCTGCTGATTGAACAGGATTGGAACAGCATCCGCTCCACCATGTGGAATTACGCCGGCATCGTCAGGGCGAAAAATCGCCTGTATCGGGGCAGAAACGACATGGGCTATCTCTACCACCGAATTGACTCTTTCTATCGAAGCGCCCCCGTATCCAGACCGCTGCTGGAATTGCGGAACGGCATCACATGCGCCCGCCTGATACTAAAAGCCGCCCTGCAAAATCCACAGAGTTGCGGCTGCCATTATCGGGTGGATTAAGGATTTTTGACTATGAAACAGGATTTTACAGACGCGCTGGTAATTACCGGAGGAGGCACGGGGGGACACTTTTACCCCGCCGTGGCGCTGGCTGAGGCGGCCAGAGGCCGCTGGCCCAATCGCCCGATAATATTTGTCGGGGCAAAAAGGGGTATAGAAGCCCGCAAATTGCCTGAAAGCGATTGGCCTCATTTGCTGCTAGATGTTGAGGGTTTCCACGGAAGGTCTCCCCTGAACGCCCTGCGATCTTTATGGCGCATGTACTCCGCTTTCAGATATTTGAAAAACATCTGGATCGCCCAAAGGCCCCGGGCAGTCATCGGAACCGGCGGCTATGGGGCCGGCCCTGCTCTTTTAGCCGCGAGGGCGCTGGATGTTTCCTATTACATACACGAATCCAACGCCGAACCTGGACTGGTGGTGAAGTTGACCGCCAACGGGGCAAAACGCGTCTGGCTTGGAATGGACGCCGCCAAAGCGCGCCTGCCAAAGGCCAACTGCCGTTGCGTGGGGACTCCTGTCCGCGAGTCGTTTTTGCGGCCATTCAAGCCATGTTCGGAGTTACAGCGGCCCTTCACGCTGCTGGTTCTTGGCGGCAGCGGAGGCGCCAGAGCGATAAACAACGCCTTGTCCTCCATTGGAGGCCCCTTGCTGGAAAAGCACCGGGATTGGGAGATATTCCATCAGGTCGGCAATCCTGAAATGGAGCGATTAAATAACGAGCCGCGCCATTCAAGGCACACGGTTGTGCCATTTATAGAAAACATGGATACTGTAATTGAAAACGCCAGCCTGGTTTTAAGCAGGGCCGGCGCCAGCGCCTGCTCTGAATTGAAAACCGCCGGAAGGCCGGCGGTATTGGTTCCGCTTCCCAACAGCGCCAGCGACCACCAAAAATACAACGCCGCTGCCTTCGTAAAAGAGGGCAGGGGAATAATGGTAGAGCAGGGTCAGGGCTTTGAGGACCGACTATTCAATATTCTGTCAAGCCTAATGGAAGACGATAGAGTAAGACAGGCGTTTTCAAGACCCGAAACAAATAACGCAGCGGCGAAGTGCCTTGACGATATGGGTCTGCTATCGGACAGTTCAATATGTTAAGTATTGAAACTATTATAATTATCATATTCTTTAATCAAGTCGCCCAGTTCGCCGTTTTTGAGGATTCTTAAAAATGTCGTAATCACTATCGGGTCAAATTTCACTATAGAGCAGGATTCCAGCTCATTAATGATGTCAGGAATTGCCCACGGCTTTTTATATGGCCTTGGGCTTGCAAGAGCGTCAAAGACGTCAACCACTGAGACGATTCGCGCCACCATGGGGATTTCTGTGCCGCATAACCCTTGAGGGTATCCGCTGCCGTTCCAATTTTCATGGTGCGAGCGGGCGACTATTCTGGCAATTTCAAGATTGGGGGCTTTTTCTAAGATTTTATCGCCGAATGTAGTGTGTTTGATGATAATCTTAAATTCTTCAGGGGTTAATCGGGCGGGTTTACAAAGTATGTTATCAGGGATACCCACCTTGCCGATGTCGTGCAGGCGGCTGGCCTTGGTGTATAGCTCAACTTCCTGGTCGTTTAATCCGAGGGCGATGGACAGGCGTTTGGTCAATTCCTGAATTCTGTCAATGTGTCCCGCGATTGTTTGATCTTTAAATTCGGACACAATAGCAAGCATATCTATTGATTGGTCATAAGACTTTTCTAAATCGTGATGAAGTTTAAAGTTATCAAGTCCCGCCGTACACTGGTTTATCAGTACTTGAACCATGTCCAAATCTTTATTTTGTATGACTTGATTACACTCCAGGTACACAAAGCCAAGGATATGTTTTGAAGTTTTTAATGGTATGACGATTGACTCGGCGCGCAAACCGCGAGGGTGATGATTTTCCAGGACAACTTTCTTGCAGATTTCAAAAATCTCGTTGCGCCTTTTTTCATTAAAAGAATCTAACTCAAAATCGCCGATGGTTGCCTGGAGGTTAACGTCTGCTCCCTCAAAGGTCGCCAACATGCCTTCTATGGTAGAAATCATGCCCGTATGTCCAAGGCGGAATACATATATTAATTGAGTTAATACCCAATGAAAATATTGTTCCAGGTAACTCAATTTTAAATTATACAAATGCGGCGTTACCTGAATAATATGACTGAGGGCTTGTCTGGTATTATCCAGCATGACTATATTGTAAAATTCTTTTATAGAAAATCGCACTGTTGTATAAAGTTTTTGAGCGGTTAATTCAGTCTTATCTTTATAATCGTTGACGTCATATTTGTCAATGATAGTTCTTTCAGGCGCCAGGCCGGGTTGCCCTGTTCTTATAACGATCCTGATCAGTTTGTTGCCAAGTTTGTTCCTTATGTAATCAATCAATCTGAGGCCGGCGTCGTCAGTTTCCATAACCACGTCTATAAGGGCCAGGGCGATATCCGAATGGATATCAAGTTTTTCGCGCGCCTCTTTAGCAGACTCAGCTTCAATAAACTCCAATTTGCGGCCTACATAAACAAAGTGCTTTAAATTGATTTTCGTGATTTTTATTATGTCGGGTTCGTCATCAACGATAAGTATTTTCCAAACAGGTTCTTGTCGTTGTTGCGATTGAGACTCATCGGCTGCTTCATCGGCTGGTTTTTTTTGGTGGATTCTCATAATTAAGGCCCTCCGCTGTACATGTAACTGTGCGTCATGTTTTACTCCTCAAGTTTGTTGTTTCGCTTGTTTCAGGTAGGGCAGCAATATTTCAAAAGTTGTCCCATGGCCTAAGGCGCTGCGGCATTGTATAGTGCCGGAAAACTCTTTGGTGACTATCGTGTGCACGATGAATAACCCCAGGCCCGTACCACCATTGTTTCTGCCTGTAGTAAAGAACGGCTCAAAAATTTGCTTAACTATGTTGTTTTCCATGCCGCAGCCGTCGTCGCTGAAAATAATTCGTATTTTGCCGTCAACAAGAGCGCAGTCAATGTGTATTGCGCCTGCGAGAGTGCCATCCAAAAAAGCGTATTTAATAGCGTTGGCGTACAGATTATACATTATTTGTTTAAGAGAGCCTATCGAAGCGTACATATTAAGTTTTGACGGACAAGAGATATGAAGGGTAACATTATTATTTTTGTATAAATGACGCATGTCTATCTGAATTTCGTTAAACAAGTCACATAAAACAAGAATCTTTTTCCCCTCAAACGAAATATCGTTTGCCGTGCTTCTGAATTCTCTTATCATATCATAGGCGCGTTCCAGATGCGTTGAAATTAATTGCGAAGATTCGCTTAATGTAGCCAGCGGTTCCATTACTTCTTCTTCTGAAATTTCCTCACATTTAAAAAGTTGTTTTATCTCCACCGTTGTTTCTGATACCTGAGAAGCTGCGGCGACGGCAATTCCTAATGGAGTCTTTAGTTCGTGGGAAAAGCCCGCCACCATTGCCCCAAGCGAGGCCATTTTTTCACTTTCAATAATTTGTGACGTTGTAGCTTGTAACCTTAAATAATATATTCTTAAAGTGTACATTATTGCAATAGTTATAAATGCCAAAACTAAACATATAGTGGCGTCTGTAATAATATTATTAAGAATGTTTTTTTCGTATTCCATTAAAAAATCATGAGCGGGGAACGTAACGATTACCCACATTTGTGTTTCTCCCAGTTTAAGCTCATCCTTTCCATGTTCGAGATGGCAATTCACACAAGACTCATTAGTAACTATTGGCTTTGTGAAAATAGCAAAGGAAGGGATGTTTTTTAAATTAAAATCCAGCCGCCCGCCGGAGACAATTTTGGGATCCTGGAGCCAGGCTCTTTCACGTTCGCTTATGGTGCTGTTATACTTATTAGAATAGGTTGTCGTTATGCGGTAGGTAGTTTTGTCGAAATCGTAGTTTGATTTGGTGATCATGTCAAAATTCAAATTCCTGATGAATGAACTGTCAAAACTATTGTCCTGATACGACGAATCTTTGGGAGCGTAAAAGTGAGAAGTCAGGAGAACCTGGCACAGAAGCTGACCTCTCATCTCGGCCCTGTTGTAAGTTTCATCTTTGTGGTGATTCACGCGGAATAGCGATGAGGTGGCCCCGATGATACCCCAAAACAAAATGATGATTATGTAGTTATTTTTATTTAATATAAATAATTCAAGATTTTTTTTTAAAAATGGCGTGTATTTTGCATCGTCATTTTCAAGCATATAGCCTCCTTTTGCATTTAATCAGTTCAACAAAGATTACGCCAAAGTTACTTTGTAATCTTTTAGTTGAGCCTGCGACGAGGCCGCTCGTTGAGCAGAAGTGTTTTTGCGTGAAAAATGACATGGTATAAAGATAATTCCGCCATCGCATAAGGTCAAGGTATTTTTTTTTTTTTGTTTATAAATATTTTATATCAATGTCTCAAGTCCCTTTCGCCGCCCTTTATCCTGGAAAGCATTTCCAGCGTTACTTTTCGGGCATTTTTGTCTGGCATTTCGTCAATTTCGCGCTGCGTCACCAAATCGCCTAACTCTTTTAATTCATAATCGCCGTAGTCTTCAAGGTATTCTTGCAGGGTTAAAAGGGCGTTGGCTTGGCATATATTGGCAATTTGCCCAGATTTCGCTAGCGACATGAAGCGATCTCCGGTGCGGCCCTCGCGGTAACAGGCCGTACAGTAGCTTGGCACATAGCCGTCCCTCAGCAGTTCCTTTAATACTTCCATGGGCGGGCGGTGGTCTTCGGGTTCAAATTGAATCAGCGAGGCGTCGCGCTCCAACTTAGCGGAGCCCGCGTAGCCGCCAACGCCCGTGCAGGAGCCGGCGCTGATTTGCGATACGCCCACGGCTATTATTTCGCCGCGAAAATCTGATGCTTCTCTCGTGGAGAGAATTATTCCCGTGTATGGCACGGCCAAACGCAATACTGCGACCAGGTGTTTAAATTGAGCGTCGGAGACCAGATGGGGAAAGTTCTCCCGGGTCATCCCGGGCGCCGCGCGGAGGCGCGGTACCGAGATGGTGTGCGGCCCCACGCCCCGGGCGGCCTCCAGATGTTCGGCATGCATCAGCATTGCCGCCGTGTCGTACTTCCAGTCATACAGGCCGTAGAGTACACCGACGCCCACGTCGTCAATGCCCGCCGCCATTGCCCTGTCGTGGGCTTCGGCGTGCCATTCGTAGTTGTGTTTTGGCCCCTGGGGGTGCAGGTCTAAGTATGTCGGCTTATGGTATGTTTCCTGAAAGAGAATGTATGTGCCTATATTCGCTTCTTTTAAACGCCGGTAATCTTCAACGGCTGCAGCGGCTATATTTATATTGACGCGCCTGATGGCGCCATTTTCACACCTGAGGCTGTATATCGCCCTGATGCAGTCAATGACGTAATCCAGGGGGCAATTAACGGGGTCTTCTCCAGCCTCAACCGCGAGGCGTTTATGCCCCATTTTTTCCAGGAGCCGCACTTCTTCCAGTAACTCCTCCCGGGTAAGCCTGCGGCGCGCGGCCTCTTTGTTTTTTAAGCTGTAGCCGCAGTAAGTACAAGCGTTTACACAGTAATCGGACAGATAGAGGGGCGCGAACATCACAATTCTTCGCCCATAGATGTGTTCCTTTACCTGTTTTGCCAGGGAGTAAATTTTTTCCAGGGTGTTTAAGTCTGTCACTTCCAGTAATATGGCGGCCTCCCTGTGGCTCAGACCTTTAAACGAGCCTGCTTTATTGAGAATAGAGGCGACGAGGCTATTGTCCGCGGCGCGCGATTTTCCTTCTTCCAGGGACGCCGTTATTTCAGCGTCGTCTATAAAGCTGTTCGCGTTGCTGGACAGAACGTCGTACATGTTTCCTCCTCTATCGCTTTTGTTTTTCCCTGGCAAGGGCCGTTTTGTCTGAGGTATTGATAGCGGAACACTATTTTGATGCAGAAACGTAAAGGTCAATCATCTTACCGAGGGCTTCACGACACGCCGCGCAAAAAGGGACGGGGTTTCGCGCGAACATTATGCAGTCTGTTTGAGAGCGGTAATAGCCGGTTGCTTCGTAATTTGCCCCTTCAAAGGCCCCCACCGCGCCCGAATACGCGTCTTCGCCAAGCAAGGCTGTTTCCTCCAGGACGCTCTTGCGGAAAAGGGCTTCCATATCAGATTCAGGGAGGTTTTTCGCCCTTATCTCGCTTCGCCTGGCTTGATAAGCGCCGTTCATGGCTTCAAACTCAGTCTTTTTCCAGGGAGTCGGAAGGGGTACATCCGGCGTCAGCATCGCGCCCCACTTTGGTTCTAGTGGGTTGGCCGCGACGTTGGGTTCCCAGGGTTCCGGCCTATCGCTTGAGGATTGATAGGCAACGTCTGAAGTGTAGTATTCATCGGCCAAACCGGTAAAATGGTGGCCAAATTCATGCACAAAGATATATGGGGCAAATTCATTATCGGCGCTGATGGTGCTGTAAAGGCCGTAAATGCCTCCGCCGCCGTAAGTTTTCTCGTTTACAAGTATCTGTACAAAGTCGTAGGGGGCAAAGGACGCGATATCCCTGAATGCTTTGTTTTCGTATGTAAGCACGTATCTCTCGCTTCCAAAGGCGTCGTACGAACAGCCTAAGGGTGAGCGGCGATGCCGCCCCGTCGAGGGGCGACTGACGCCGCTCTCCTGGCTGGCGGGGCAGAGGCCCCATACGTTGAAGTCGGTGCGGCGGCTCTTGAATGGCTCTTTGCTGAACAGTGCTTCCATCATCTTGCGGGCGTCTTTTTCGAACTTGCCCCTTTCGTCGGGAGTGTAGCCGTCGCCGAGTATCAACAAGTCAACCTTGTGGGGCGGCTCGCCGTTTTTTTCCAGCGTAATCAAGGCGCCAGGGGAGGCTGGTTTAGCTGTTTGTACGTATATATCTTTCGGGTCAATTTCAAGCCGCCAGATTTCCACAAAGACATTAGCTTCCCCGCGTTTTTCCAGCACAACCGTCGCCTGGGCGTCCGGGCAGGGAAAGCGCAGGGATTCGCTGAATGTCCGATGCCTTTCCGACGCTTCAGCCGTTAATTCCCATTCGCCGTAAATGGAGCAAAATCCCCTGGAGAATACCACCTTGCCGTCCTTATCCAGCAGCTTGAAGCGGTACTTGCCCATGTTAAGGCCGTCAATGGGCATATCAGGGTTTCCGGGCCAGGGTAGAGGCTCCAGCACAATCTGGTCGAGACTGAAAATCTCTGAATTGGCGTTACCCGTGTGGTAGTAGTCAAGGCGCATAGTGTTGGGCGGCGCCGCCGAGAGGTAAAAACCAAGAATAAGCGTTATCAGCCAAGCGCGCAGCATAATGGCCTCCTGAATGTACTATAGTCAACCAACCCAAAAAGCAGAGCAAGCCCTGTTTTCGGATTAGTTGATTGTTGGGTTGATCGTTGTTTGGAGTATGAAGTGCATAATGAACGCAACACGGCGTGCGTCCAGGCTCCGCAAGCCGCCGGTCGCCTACAGCACAGGGACGCGCCGCTATGTTTTGTGTAACAAAGCGGCGCGTCGCTGCTCACTTCACTGCTAATGCTACGCCAGCTTGAATCTGCGTATCTGCGCCTGCAATCCAGACGCCAGGTGGGCAAGCTCCGTGGCTGTCTTGGCTACCTCGCTGGTCGTCGCCGACA
>JAISSN010000009.1 GCA_031273105.1 Holophagales bacterium
CCGCCACTGTGTATAGTCAAACGGTTCCCTGCGCATAAGGGCAATAAAACGCTCGGCCTCTACAAGCCCCAGTTGCTCCGCAAGGATACGCATTCCCTCATCTTTAAGCACTGAGCTACTCACCATCTGAATACTTCCTTACAAAGTCAATGGGGTTCATCACTTCTACCCCCATTATTGGTTTGTTTAGTATTTTTTTGTCAGTGGACAAAAAACAGTCGGCGCCAAGTGAAATCGCGCAAGCAACATGGGAAGCGTCCATTTGTCGAAGGCCAAGCCCCATTAGCTCATGGGCTTTGACAGCAATTTCATCTGAAAGGTCGCAATCAGCAACAGCTCGTTTTTTCCATTCCGCTATCCTGTTTCTCACTTCATCAAAAGGATTTGCGGCATTTTTATAATCCAGCACAAACGACCAGAGCAACTGAATCTCACTCTGTCGTACTAGCTCCTGTACATGTAATTTAGCCTCGGTTTCTAAACGTACGACTAGCGAGGATTGCTCGTCAAAGGGCCTGTTTAAGCAACAGTTGTCCAAATAAACCTTCATCCGGGTACTCTTTTCATTATTTTTTATAGCACACACGCTCAATTATAGCATACACAAATGCAATTTGGTATTATCTTGTCAGCATGTCCCTTGTTTCTGAAATAGCCCGCCGAAGAACCTTTGCCATTATTTCTCACCCCGACGCCGGAAAGACGACGTTAACCGAAAAACTGCTTCTCTACGGGGGGGCTATAGACAGGGCGGGTTCGGTGAAGGGCCGCGAGCGCGGAGCCATGGCCCAATCGGACTGGATGAGCATTGAGCAGGAGCGCGGCATCAGCGTCACCAGCGCCGCTATGCAGTTTGAGTACAAGGGATTTGCCGTAAATTTACTGGATACGCCCGGACACCAGGACTTCAGCGAGGACACATACAGAGCCTTAACAGCGGCGGACAGCGTGGTGATGCTCCTGGACTGCGCCAAGGGCGTTGAGGAGCAGACGAAAAAGCTGTTTCGCGTCGCCAGCGAGCGCAAGCTGCCGATTTTTACTTTTGTCAATAAGTTAGACAGGCCGGGGCGCGAACCAATTGAGTTGATAGACGAAGTGGAAGAGCTATTTGGCCTTTCAGCCGTTCCCATGACCTGGCCCATCGGCAGCGGGCCTGACTTCAAAGGGGTTTATATCAGGGCTACGGGGCAGGTTCAGGTCTTTGAAAAAATGAAGGCCGGACAAAAAGCCAAACTCCTGGGGCAGGGCGGCTTGGATGACGCGGAAATAAGGGAGATGCTGACAGAATCTGAACACAGGCGCTTGAAGGACGACATTGAACTGATGGAAACGGTCTTACCGGCCTTTGACCCGGAAGAATTTTTAGACTGTAAGCAATCCCCTATGTTTTTTGGCGCCGCCATTAACAATTTCGGCGTGTCAGAATTTTTGGATGAATTTTTAACGCTGGCCCCGTGTCCCGGGCCGCGCCCGCAAAAAGACGGCGGCGAGATAGCGCCCGAATCGGGCTTCACGGCGTTCATATTCAAGGTGCAGGCCAACATGAACAGGGCGCACCGCGACCGCGTGGCCTTTGCCAGGGTGGTTTCGGGGCGCTTCGAGCGCGGTATGGACGCCTTGCACGTCAGAGAAAAGAAAACCCTCAAGCTCAACTATCCCCTCATGTTTTTTGGGCGTGAGCGCCAAATTGTTGACGAGGCTTTTCCGGGGGATATTCTGGGGCTGATAAACCCCGGTATGTTTCGCGTGGGGGACGTGTTGAGCGCCCAGGGCGCTGTGAATTTCCGCGCCGTACCCAGGTTTTCTCCAGAAGAGTTTACGTCTGTGAGACTAGCCGACCCCGGCGCCCGAAAAGGGTTTCTAAAGGGAATACAGCAAATTGCCGAAGAAGGAGTAGTGCAGGTCTTTTGGCCCAGGGGGGGGGCGCCGCTTCCGATTTTGGGAGCTGTGGGAAAATTGCAGTTTGAGGTACTCCAACACCGCCTGAAGGATGAATACGCCTGCCCCGTGTTGCTGGAGAGCAGGAATTTCCAAATGGCCCGCTGGCTTTCCGGGGGCTGGCCGGAGCCTAACAAATATTGGGGTGAGCTGGTGGAAGACTCGAATGGAAATCCCGCGATATTGTTTGAAAACGACTGGCAAAGGCGAACAACCGCGGATAAAAATCTAACATTGGTGTTTTTATTGCATCCACCAGATTAATGCGTTATATCATGTGTTCATGGAGTAGGCAATGCAGCAGGATATTCGACCTGAAGACCTGATAGTCACAGAGCAGGACGGGACCAGGAGAATCAATCACGACGTGGTTGAGTCATATGGGCTGTTTAACCTTCCCAAGTCGGTCATGCGCAGCGCGTTGATGGTCTATTATGACAACGCGGCTCGGCAGGGGCGCCAGGCGGCCGCCATCGTCCGCACGTTTATCGGCATAGCCGCCTCTATAACGAAATTTCCCAAACAGGTGGCAATCAACTTTACCCGCGGTCCGGCCTATCGCCGAAACATGAAACAACTCCGGCGCTACAGTCGGTGAGATTAACATTGGCGCAGGCATAAACAATAATTATATGGCCGTAAGGCCGCGCGTCATTTTGAAATACAGCTTTGAACGCGGCTTGGCTATATAATAGTGTTTGCTCCAAGGCTCTGCACGGCGCGAGTTCTCTTTTTGAATAAGATATGAAAGCAATGGTCAATACTCCCGTTACATACGCGGCTTCGGGCGTTGACATCGCCCGCCAGGACGATGCGCTGGCCCGCATAAAACCCCTCGTCAAAGCTACTAAAACGCCGGGAGTACGCAGCGACATAGGGCTTTTCGGCGGGCTGTACAGCGCCAGATTCCAGGAAGCAAAGCCGCTGCTGGTTGCCAGCATGGATGGAGTAGGCACCAAGATGAAGGTGGCCCGCATGGCGGGCCTTTGGAATACCGTAGGGGCCGACCTGGTGAACCACTGCATAAACGACATACTGGTTCAGGGCGCAAGGCCATTGTTTTTCCTGGATTACATAGCGGCGCAACAATTAGAGCCAATGGTCATCGAACAGATAGTCCAGGGCATGGCCGAGGCTTGCAGGGCCGCAGGCTGCGCCCTCATTGGCGGCGAACTGGCAGAGATGCCGGGCGTGTATTCCGAGGGCGAGGTGGATGTGGCGGGTACTATCATCGGCGTCGTGGATGAGGATAACTTATTGCCCAGGCCCGATGATATGTCGCCCGGAGATATAGTAATCGCGCTGCCGTCTTCGGGCCTCCACACCAATGGCTACTCCCTGGCGCGAAAGGTCTGTTTTGAAATATCGGGCCTGGGTATTGACGATGAATTGCCGGGAACAGGGCAATCCGTCGCAAACGCCCTTCTCGCCGTTCACAAGAGCTACTTACCCTCCCTGCTGCCGTTGGCCCAGGACCAAAAGCTGTGCGCCATGGCCCATATCACGGGAGGCGGTCTTACGGACAACGTACCGCGCATTCTGCCGCCGACGCTTGATTTCGCGGTTGACGCATCCAGTTGGGAAATACCCCCGCTCTTTAGATTCATCATAGAAAAAGCCAGCATGCCCATTGAGGACGCAAGGCGCTCTTTCAACCTGGGCGCGGGAATGGTCGTCATGGTTAAAAGAGAAAACCGCGAGTTTGTGATGGATAACCTGTGCGCGGCTGGCGAAGCGCCCTGGGTCATTGGCGAACTCGTCAGCGGTTCAGGCAGGGTTGTGTACATATAATTCCATTTCTACATCAAAATTGCGTCCTGCAATTTTGATGTAGTCGGCTACGGCGAGAACGCGGTCTCGCCTGGATTACTATCTCTCCAGCCTAATATTTCTTCTTGCAACCCGCAACTGCCGCCCTTGCCAAAAGGCGCTCCACTTGTTCTTGAGCCTGCCCATGTATAAATAGACGACGGGCGTAGTGTAAAGCGTCAATAGCTGGCTGAACATCAGTCCGCCGACGATTGATATGCCCAATGGTCGCCTGAACTCAGCGCCTGTGCCCGTACCCATGGCCAGGGGCAGGCCGCCCAGCATGGCCGCCATGGTGGTCATCATTATGGGACGGAAGCGCAATAAGCAGGCCTGGAATATGGCGTTTTCAGGCGTTGTGTGTTCCCGCCTCTCAACGGCGAGGGCGAAGTCAATCATCAAAATGGCGTTTTTCTTGACAAGGCCAATCAAGAGGATAATTCCTATGAGAGCTATGACGCTGAGATCCGTCCTGCAAATGAGCAGGGCCAGAATAGCCCCCACGCCCGCAGAGGGCAGTGTTGACAGTATCGTCAGCGGGTGTATCAGGCTCTCGTACAATATGCCCAGCACTATATAAACAGTAAGCAGGGCCGCCGCAATCAGGAGGGGCTGGTTGGCAAGCGCGTCCTGGAAGGCCCTGGCAGTACCCATGAAAGTACCCCTGATGGTGCCAGGGAGCATCATTTCGTCCTGTACCTTTTGTATCGCGGCCACGGCGTCTCCCAGGGCCACGTTTGGCGCCAGATTAAAGGAAAACGTCACGGCGGGCAGAGTGCCCTGGTGGCTGACCGAGAGGGATGTGTTTTTGCGCTCCCACCTGGCAAAGGCGCTTAATGGCACTAAGTCGCCATTGCTTGAGCGCACGTAAATGTAGTCCAGGCTGTCGGGGGTTTGCCAATATTCGGGAGAAACCACCATCACCACGCGATATTGGTTGAGCGTCATGTACATCGTTGAAACGTAGCGCTGACCAAAGGCGTCGTACAGCGCTGAATTTATGGCCTGGGATGATAGGCCCAGCCGGGAGGCCGTATCCCTGTCAACTATCACGTTGGCTTCCAGACCCCTGTTCTGCTGGTCGCTGTTGACGTCCGTGATTTCGGGCATCGTCCTCAGCCTTTCCAGCAGCCTGGGCGCCCAATCAAACAGTTCGTTAGCGTCGTCGCCCTGTATGGTGTACTGATACAGCGCGCCGCCCCCCTGGCGCCCCCCCACGCGGATATCCTGCACGCTCTGGAGAAACATGGCGGCTTCCGGTATAGAAGCAGTCTTGGCCCTCAGCCTGTTGATAACCTGGTCGGCGTTATCTTCCCTGTCTTTTTTTGCTTTAAGGGCTATATTCACCCTCGCGGTGTTGCCCGTGCCGGCGTTGGCGGAAACGTGGTCAACGGCGGGGTCGGCGCTGATTATGTCAACGAATTGCGGCAATAACTGCGACATGGCGGCAAAGCTGATGTCCTGGGAGGCGCGTATGTTTCCCATGAGCCGTCCGGTATCCTGCTGGGGGAAAAAGCCCTTTGGGACAATGATATATAGCCACACGGTGGCTACCATGGTGGATATTGTTACTGTGATGGTCAGGCGGCGATGGCGCAGCACCCAGGCCAGTGAACGCTCATAGCCCTTGTGGAAGCGGTTAAAAAGGAACTCTGTGTATCTGAACAGGCGCCCCCTTTCTTCTTCATGGCGGCGGCGCAGCATTCTTGAACACATCATGGGCGTTGTCGTAAGAGAAAGCGCCATGGACACAAGGATTGCAACGGAGAGCGTCACTGCGAATTCCCTGAAGAGCCGTCCTACGATGCCGCCCATCAGCAGTATGGGGATGAAGACGGCCACCAGCGATATACTTATGGATACAATGGTCGAGCCGATTTCCTTTGCGCCGTGAAAAGCCGCCCGCATTGGCTTCATGCCGTCTTCTATGTGTCTGGTGATATTTTCCACGACGACTATGGCGTCGTCAACGACAAAGCCCGTGCCTATGGTCATGGCCATCAGCGACAGGTTGTCAACGCTGTAACCGGCCAGATAACTAACCCCAAAGGTGCCTATCAGGGAAACAGGCACCACGACGCTTGGTATCAGTGTGGAGCGCCAGTCCCTCAAAAATATAAAAACCACCAGGATTACCAGTGTTATTGAGATAATCAGCGTCCGCTGCACGTCCGAGACGGAGGCCCGGATAGTCCTCGTGGAATCCAGCAAAACGGTGAGTTCAACTGTGGGAGGCAATATGGCCTCCAATTCAGGTATGACGGCCCTTATACTGTCAACGGTCTCTATGATATTGGCGCCGGGCTGCCTGAATACGCTCAGGCTGATAGCTGGTCCGAGGTCCGTCAAGCCTATATTTTTTGAATCCTGCACGGCGTCAATGACGTTTGCCACTTGATCCAGGCGAAGGGCGGCGCCGTCTTTGTATCTGACGATTATTTTTTTGTAGTCTTCCGCTGTAAAAATCTGGTCGGTTACGTTTATTGACCAGGTTGAAACGCCGTCAGAAATATCCCCCGTGGGACGGTTGACGTTAGCCGCAGCTATGGCGTTGCGGACGTCTTCAAGGGAGAGGTCATGGCTGTTCAGCGCCCGGGGGTTTACTTCCACCCTCACGGCGGGCAGCGCTCCGCCAAACACAAAAACCTGTCCGACGCCTGGCACCTGGGAGAGCTTTTGCTGGAGTATATTACTCGCGACGTCGTACATTTCTGACCTGGGCACGACGTTTGACGAAAGGGCAATCATCATGATTGGCGAATCGGCCGGGTTTATCTTCCTGTAACCAGGATTGCTGGGAAGGTTTGCCGGAAGCTGGCTGCTGGCGGCGTTTATGGCGGCCTGAACCTCCCTGGCGGCGGCGTCTATGTTCCGGCTCAAGTCAAATTGAAGCGTGATGTTGGTAGAGCCTAATGAGCTGCTGCTGGTCATTTCCGTAATGCCAGCGATGCGCCCGAACTGGCGCTCCAGCGGCGTTGCCACCGATGAAGCCATCGTTTCGGGGCTTGCGCCCGGAAGCCACGCCCAGACCTGTATGGTGGGAAATTCCACCTGGGGCAGGGGCGCTACGGGTAAAAAACGATACGCTATGGCCCCCGCCAGGGCGATGGCAATTGTCAATAGCGTCGTCGCCACAGGGCGCCTGATGAATGGCGCGGAAATGCTCACGCTTCCTCCGCCGCCGGAGGCAAGGGCATTACGTCGTCGTCTGGCGCTTCAATAACTGAACGCAGAGATTGCCCGTCGTCGTCAGATTCATAAAGATCGTAATCGTCGTCGGGCCGTTTAGCTTTACTTAACCTCCGCGCCAGACGGTCAAAGGCAAGGTAAATAACGGGAGTTGTGTACAGCGTCAAGACCTGACTGAATATCAGGCCGCCGACGATGGCTATTCCTAAGGGACGCCTCAATTCAGAACCCACGCCGCTGCCCAGGGCCAGGGGCAATCCGCTCAACAGAGCCGCCATGGTGGTCATCACGATGGGGCGGAATCTGAGGATAGCGGCCTGAAAAATGGCCTTTTCGGGTTCCATGCCATCCTTGCGCTCGGCTTCCAGCGCGAAGTCAATCATCATGATGGCGTTTTTAGCCACGATGCCAATCAGGAGTACGATTCCGATAAGAGCGATGATGGTGAAATCCGTGCGGCAAATTATCAGCGAGAGTAAGGCCCCCACTCCGGCGGATGGAAGCGTGGAAAGTATGGTTATAGGGTGAATATAGCTTTCGTACAGGATGCCGAGGAGTATATAAACCGTTAAGACAGCCGCCACTATCAGCCATGGAGTATTAGAGAGGGCCGCCCCGAAGGCCTGGGCCGTGCCTTCAAAGGCCCCCTTAAAACTCGCCGGGGCGTTTAGTTCATTAAACGCGTTTTCGATTGCCGTTACCGCGCTGCCAAGTGAAGCCCCAGGAGCCAGGTTGAACGAAACGGTCGTGCTTGGAAATTGATCCTGATGATTTATTGAGAGAGGCGCGGGGCCGGTTTCTATCCTGGTGAAGGCGCTCAGAGGCACTATCTGGCCGGTATTAGACCTGACGTACAGACCAAGGAGGTCTTCCGGCCGATTCACCATGCCGGGCTGGGCTTCCAGAACGACCTTGTACTGGTTCATCTGTGTAAACATCGTTGATATTTGCCGCTGACCAAAGGCGTCGTACAGCGCGTCGTCAAGTATCTGGGGCGTTATGCCCAGCCTTGAAGCCGTGGTGCGGTCAAGTATGACCTGGACTTGAAGCCCGTTATTCTGAAGGTCGCTGGCTACGTCCCTGAGAATGGGGATTTGCTGCAATCGCTCAACCAGCATGGGCGCGTATCTGGCGAGTTCAGCGGAGTCGGCGTCTTCCAGCACGTATTGATATTGGTTTCTGCTTATTTTGTCCTCGACGGTTAAATCCTGGACAGGCTGCATGAACAACTGGATGCCATTGACATCTGATGTTTTGGTCTGTATCCTGCGGATGATTTCAGACGCGTTTATGCCCCTCTGGTTCAGTGGTTTTAAGTTGATTTGTATGCGCCCGCTGTTGAGGGTCGTGTTTGTGCCGTCAACGCCTATAAAGCTCGAAAGGCTCTCCACGGCGGGGTCTTCGAGTATAACCTTTGCCATGGTCTGTTGGCGGATTGCCATTTCGTCAAAGGAAATCCACTGGGGGGCCTCGGTGATCCCCACTATCACGCCAGTGTCCTGAACAGGGAAAAAGCCTTTTGGCACAACGATATACAAAAACACAGTGCAGACCAGAGTCCCTATTGCCACCGTCAGGGTAGCCTTTTGGCGATGCAATACCCAGGTGAGCGTGCGTCCGTAAAAATCTATGATGCTCTGGAATACCCTCTCGGAAGCTCTGTAAAAACGATTTTGATCTTCGGGCCGCTTGTGCTTTAGCAATTTGGCGCACATCATGGGCGTGAGCGTCAATGACACAAAGGCCGAAATGAGAATGGCAACGCTTAAAGTAATGGCAAATTCCCTGAACAGCCGCCCTACTACGTCTCCCATGAACAGCAGGGGAATGAGAACGGCAATGAGAGAAACCGTCAGCGAAATAATCGTGAAGGCTATTTGTTCAGACCCCTTTAGCGCCGCCTTGAGCGGGCCTTCGCCTTCTTCAATGTAGCGCATGATGTTTTCTATCATCACGATGGCGTCGTCAACCACGAACCCCGTGCTGATGGTTAGCGCCATCAGCGTTAAATTATTCAGACTGAAGCCGAGGGCGTACATAACGCCGAACGTCCCTATCAGGGACAGCGGCACGGCCACGCTTGGTATCACGGTAGCGGCAAGCGTTCTCAAAAATACAAAGATGACCATCACCACCAGGGCAATGCAGAGCATCAGCTCAAACTCAACGGCCCTTACAGAAGCGCGGATTGTGGTTGTTCTATCGGTGAGTATGTCAACTTCGATAGACGACGGAAGCGAAGCCGTGAGCTGGGGCAGCAGTTCCTTAACCCTGTCAACCACGGCTATGATATTGGCCCCGGGCTGGCGCTGGATATTGAGTATGACCGACGGCGTGGTATTCATCCAGGCGGCCTGCTTGACGTTTTCCGCCGCGTCAATCACCGTGGCTACGTCTGATAAATAAACCGGCGAGTTGTTTTTGTAGGAGATGATGATTGACTTGTACTGGTCGCTGCTGAGTAACTGATCGTTAGCCCCTATCGCAAAGGCCTGCCGCATTCCGTCAAAACTGCCCTTGGCCTGGTTTACGTTGCTCAGGGTCACCGCCTGGCGGACGTCCGCCATAGTCAGGCCGCTGGACGACAATTGTTTTGGGTTGGCCTGGATACGCACGGCCGGTTTTTGGCCGCCGCTCAGGCTCACGAGGCCGACGCCTGGCAGCTGGCTGATCTTTTGGGCAAGCCTGGAATCGGCAAAGTCCTGAACCTTTGTAAGGGGCAGCGACGCCGAGGTAAGGCCCAGGCTCAGGATTGGGGCGTCGGCGGGGTTGGACTTGCTGTATATGGGGGGGTTGGGGAGATTACCGGGCAGGTATGTGCCAGCGGCGTTGATGGCCGCCTGCACTTGCTGAACGGCTATGTCAATGTTCAGTTCAAGGTCAAATTGCAGGGTTATCAGCGAGCTGCCGCCTGAGCTGGCGGAAAACATGCGCTTGAGGCCGGGCAGTTGGCCAAATTGTCTTTCAAGCGGCGCGCTGATGGCCGAGGCTACAACGTCGGGGCTTGCGCCGGGATAAAAGGTAGCCACCTGTATAGTGGGATAGTCAACCTGGGGCAGGGCGGACACGGGCAAAAAGCGGAAAGCGAAGCCCCCCATGAGAAGAATTCCGGCCATCAGGAGCGACGTAGCTATCGGCCGGAGGACGAACGGCCTGGATGGGTTCATTACCTGGCCTTCCCTTGCAGCGATTGCGATGTCTTGCCTGCGGATTGAGAGGTTTGCGGCGCCGTACCCGCAACTTGTCCGCTTTCTGGTTTTTTGTTTTCGGCGTTTTCCTGCCGCTCAGGGTTGTGGATAGCAATCGCGGCCCCCGGTCTCAGTCTTTCTATGCCTTCCGTGACGACCGTTTCTCCGGCGTCCAGCCCGCGCCGTATAGCGGTTTTGTCCCCCTGGCTGGTCATGACGTTCACCAGGCGCATTTCTACCGTGGAATCATCTTTTATTGCATACACATAGTTGCCCTGAGGGCTGTTTTGGATGGCGGCGCTCGGTACCAGCACGACATTTTTCAGGGTATCCACGTACAGGCGCACGTTCACAAACTGGTTTGGAAACAGGGAATTGTCCTTATTTTCAAATATGGCCTTTAGCTTGACCGTATTCGTTGAGGGGTCAACCTTGTTGTCAACGGCCCATAACTTGCCGTTGGCCAGCTTGCCCGTGGAATCCCTGTCCCAGGCCTCGACGTTGAGTATTTTGTAGTCCTTGTTTATCACACTGCTGATGGAATCCGCCGGTATCGAAAACGTGACGTGGATGGGCGCTAACGGAGTTATCACTACTATGCCGTTTGGGTCGCTGGTGTTGATAAGGTTGCCGGGGTCAACCTGGCGAAGCCCCACGCGGCCCGAAACAGGCGCCGTGATGCGGCAATAGGTGAGGTTCAGCTTGGCGCTCTCTATTGAGCCGTCGTCGCTCTTTAGCGCGGCCTCGAGTTGGTGCGTCTGGGCTGTTTGGGCGTCAAGCTGTTGCTTGGAAATTACGCCCTGGTCAACGAGGTTTTTGTATCGTTCCAGGTCGGCCTTTGCGTTGGTGTACGCGGCCTGGTTTCTGGCCCTTTGACCCTCGGCCTGCATCAACTGAACCTGGTAGGGGCGGGGGTCAATTTCAGCCAGGAGGTCGCCCTGGTTGACCATTTGGCCCTCAGTAAAGGCGACGCGCATCAGTTCCCCATTCACCCTGGTTTTTACAGTGACAATGTCTGTGGGCGTGACCGTCCCGAGTGCCGTGATGATTACGGGCAGATCCCCTATGGCGGCTTTGGCCGCCACCACAGGCACTGCCCGGGCGCCTCTTGGGTCGGTCTTATCCTTGTTGCCGGAGCAAGCCAGAAAAACGGCGCTCACAAGCGCCGCGACCACAGCCTGAATGACCAAAATGATTTTCATGTTGAATTTACCTGTGTGGCTCTCAGTAGGGTTTTTCAGTCTGGCGGCGCTCAGATGTGATGTCATAGGCTAATCCCATTTACCAAGATAATAGTATCCAATAAATAGCTTTGCAGAATCATGCAACAAATCAGCTGATTGCAAAACCTCCAGCTTTGCCGGGAACACGGGCGTCAGACGTGTATTTTTAAAGAATCGCCACACTGGCATGACTTTCCCGTGAAGTTTTGCAATTAGCTCTAGTGAATAAACTGCTCACTCAAAGCAGACACCGGATTAACCTGAAAGGTTGAGGCCGTTTCTGACATAAAAATAATTAGGCCGTTATAATCACTCTTCTCTATCGTTTATGGCGTTCATGGTTTCGCTCACAACGCTGGCGGCGCTGGCTACGGATACAGTATCGCAAGCGTTTTTTACGCCCACAGCCAATATGGGACACCTGGGGCCTTCGCCCCACATGCCCTGGCCGCGCACGAAGCTGCTGGTGAAAAATCCCCAGAACACAAGGCTGTCGGGCGCTCTCGGATCCAGTAAATAAAATGCCAAACGGCCCATGGGCTGGTTTATCGGGACATAAAGGGCATTGTCCAGGTCTTCAGTTTCCCAAAGGTAAGCGGCGCGCTTTTCGGGCAGTTCGGGCTTCCATTCGCCGTTCAGCGTTAATGTAAATACACCCTGATAGGCCCCCTTGGAAATACTCCTGTCTGTTTCATGAAAGTACATAATGGTTTCATCTTTCGGGCGCTGGGCGCCGGATAATACTTTTATGCCGTGGGCCTCAAGCACGGGGCGGACTTTATCCGCAAATACGCGGTCAACCAAGTATCCCAAGGGCGCGGGAACGTGGTCTGTCCACTCAAAGGCGACAAAGCTCGGCAGAGTTAAGCGCGTGATCTTTTTTTCGCCTGTGTAATTGCCGTATTCATCCCTCAGGGGTCTGCCCTGCTCATCCAGGGCATATTCATGGGCTTCAAAATTATACATTTCCGTCTCAACCATTTTTCCCTTGAGAGGCAGTTCTACATTGCCTTTGGCGCATAGGCCGGCCCATCTTTCATCTGCCTGTTTGCGCTCCCGCCGCACGGCTTCTCTATTTTCAGCCAGCCAGTCCAGCGTTTCCAAAATAAACACAATGTTATCCGCGACGCGGTCTCTGTAGCTTCTGAAGGCAAAGGTCTCCACCAGCACGCCCAGCCTGTTTTCCATCATGGCGTAGTTGCTGACCATATTCTGGCGTATCGTCTCCGTTTCCCAGGCTACGGGCTGTCGGTTTTCGTCTAAATGGAAATTGCCGTAGTCGTAGGTGGGCATACCTTTGCTATTCAGCTTTTCTCTGATTTCAATGAGCAAGCGCCTGTTGAAGTCGGCCAGTGTGTCGTCGCCGCCAAGGCAATGGGCGGGGGCGTGGGTTACATGAAACCCGTGGCGGCTGCCGTTTGTTGCGTGCAGGTCAATGACGCAATCCGGGTCAAAGTCCCTGTACATGGCCAGCATCCACCTGGTGTTGCCTGTGGCTGCCTTCATCATGTCCCTGTTCAAATCCAGGCCGAAGGCGTTTTCCCGTGGGCCTACGCCGCTCTTTGGGTTTGGCTGATAGGGGCGGTTCGCGGGATTAAGAGCGTCTGTCCCATCGGCGTTATAGGCTGGGCAAACCACGAGTTCGATGTTCTGCCGGATGTCAGGGCGCTTCCCCTGGAGAATTTCCCTGATAACCACTTGGATGGCGTCCTTGCCCTCCACCTCGCCGGAGTGTATGTTGGCGTTTACATAAACCCTTAGCGGATTTTTACCCGTCGCGGCCAGCCGCCAGGCCAGCAGCGGCTTGCCCGTTTCCGTTGTCCTGGGCGCGTTTTGGGGATGATAGGGCCTCAGCGCGGGCACGGCCCTGGCGAGTTCATCCATGTAAGCGCGAATGTCCGCAATCGTTGAAGTGCGCTGGTAGTTTGTGGATTCAACAATGGTTTTCGGCCAGCTTTGAGCCATCAGGCCCGTTGCCGCGGCAAGACACAACACGATATGACAAAAAGAATTTCTCATGGTGAACTCAAGACACAGCCACAGGCGCGCCAATCGCCGCTTTGGCCGCTTTGATAACGGTTGCCCTGGCGGGTTTTGCTCCTTCTGTAAACATATCTCAAACTCGTCTGTTTTCTCAAATTCATATTTTTTCATTTTGTTACTGTAATTCTTGGGTCAACTGCTCTGGCTCAGCGGATGCGGCGGGCGCGGGCTGGGGATCTGGCGTGGATGCGGGCGCGGTTTCGGGGCTGAATGCAACCCTGCCGTACGTGGCCACAAAGGATGTCGCCAAAAAAAGCGCGGTTATCAGCATGGCGATACCCCTCTTGCCCGCGCCCAGCGACTTTGGGGTTTTTTCGCAGAGCAATATCAAAAAGGGCGACAAGCCCAGCATGAACATCAAGTGCGGCTGGGAAAAGGGCTTGCCGCCTTTGAATAAGGCCATGAGGAACATCACCGCTCCCGTGAGAACAGCAACCCTCATGGCCCAAATCGCTATTTTTTTCCAGATCACCGCGGACAGACCGCGAATGTCCTCCTGGGTATCTTCAAAGCCAGAGAGCATAAGGCAAACCGGCATACAGCCGCCCGCGAAAAACAGGGCGACGAAGTGGATCCAGCGAATGAAAGACGACGCAGCATCAAGAGACATTGGCACCTCTGTGTAATATATTCAACCAAGTTGAAAAACAGGGCAAGCCCTGTTTTTCAGAAGTCGTTGATCCAGCGGTATTGACCACAGTCCCTCACTCATGCCACAATAAACTCAATCGTTCATTAGGAGCCTTGCGATGCTGACTTATGTTTTTCTGTTCATAGCCGCTTTCATTCTGGTTTTTCAAGGCGCCCAACTGGCAGGCGAAATCAAAAACCCACTTGGAGTCGTCCCCGATGAAGTCGCGTTGCCGGAGAGCGCCGCCCGCCGCTGGGGAGAGCGCCTGATCGTGATCGGGTGTCTGACGATGCTGCTTGGCTTCCTGGGTTTCCTGTATCCATACCTGGAGCAGTTTTTTATTCCGGCAATGATCGTGGATGGATGCGCCATCGCCGTTTTCGCGCTCTACTTGATTTTTGCCGCCCCCAGGGTGCAGTTCATCGGCAAACCCAGCGGAGACGAGCATCATTGACCAACGCCATAATCTCGCAGGCGACAAAGCGTAATTGGGACAGGCTGGGTGTATCTGAAAGCAACGCCAAGCTGACAAAACGCGCCAATAAAACCAATTCCAAGAAAAGAATACTGCCCCTTGAATACCTTTATGACCTCAATAACCTTTCAGCTATTGAACTAATACTTGATGAAATAACGGCGTGCAATAACAAAATTATTGACGTTATGTATTCTATTGAGCTAATTGCAAAACCTCCGACCTTGCCGAAAACGCGGGCGTCAGACGCGCATTTTTCAGGAATTGTCACACTGGCGCGCAACGCTATCAGGAGGTTTTTCAAGTGGCTCGGCCCATCGGCGTTTTGCCACACCCCACGCCCAAAACCCTTCTAGGTCAGTTCTGGGCATGGGGGTTGGTTTTTTAGTTTAAAAGCGGTGGCTGATGGATACCTGTATATAATTATTACTAAAATCAAATCCATCCAGCTCCTTGGTAGCTAACCCGACTTTGACAACTGGGAGGGTATAGAGGTAGTAAATCATTGAAATCATTGAAATCATTAGAGAGAGATGTTCAAAGTCTTCACTACATAGCCAATTTTCCCATAGACGTTTGGAATGTTTGCGATGGCGT
>JAISSN010000164.1 GCA_031273105.1 Holophagales bacterium
AAAGCTATGTTTCATAAGGATTTTTGGCAATTCAGGCGTCTCGTTATGTGTTGACTCGTAACGAGACACCTAAATCAACGTATTTTTTGTAATCAATGGAGTTAGATGTTTTATCGTTACGTGTTTACGGGAATCTAGGAAACATCACTCTGCCATAACCTGCAAACAAATCCTGACCAAAAACGTTCAGCTTTCTCAAAACTCAACCGCTCTGAAATTCGCGCCCATACTCTGGAGATGAACCTGACTATCAAACCTATGATGAAACTAAGCATTCCCTGCCCCCGAAACAAGAGCAATATAGCTCATACATCACAAACTACAGAACACTACATACCTCCCCTCATATGAAATGTCAAGGGGGAAATAAACTTTGAGTCAAATCGTCTTTCATGTCGCGTCGGGGGGGTCTTCAGGTTTTTCGTCTTTTTCGTTGGCAATCTTTCCCAGGTATTTAGGCAACTCAATACCGGCCAGACCCGCTACGTCGTGGAGTGGCGGCAGGCTCTTTATGAGGCCAGCCATAAACTGACTTGTTGACGTGCTTCCATCCTTGCCGGCAACGCCGTCCCACACCGTGATCTTGTCAATTTTAATATTGCGTATGGCTTCCACTTGCAGGCTCACAATCTGCTCTATTTTTTCTGTCATGAGCAATGTAGCCGCAGACTTTGCGTCGCCGTTGCAACTTGCCACCAGGCTTTGGTACCCGTACGCCTTGCTCTCCAGCACCTTTCGCACGCCCTCGGCTTCGGCCAGGTATTTCAGGAGTATGGCGTCAGCCTCGCCCCTGGCCTCTCTGCGCGTTTTTTCGGCCATGGCTTCCGCAGCAATCTCTACCTTTCTCTTTTCAATTTCCTGGCGCACCACCTGTTCGGCGTTCAAACGCTCCTGCTCCGCCAAGTACTGGGCCTTTTGGATGTCAACTTCGGCTTCCCTTTTAGCTACTTCGCCCCTCTTGAGGGCCTCGGCCTGCTGAACGGCAAGTTCAGCATTAGTCTTGGCGATATTGGCCAGCGCCTCGTTTTCACCCGTTACGGCATCGGCTTCCTGGTGTTTGACATAGACGCGCTTATCGGCCTCGGCCTTCTTTTGACCCTTTTCTGAGGCTGCGGCGTTTTCGGCAAGCTGTATGGCCAACAGGGCGTTAGTTTTGGCGATATTGGCCTGGGCCTCGTTTTCACCTGTCACCGCGCTTGCTTCCTGGTGTTTGACATAGACGCGCTTATCGGCTTCGGCCTTTTTTTGCCCTTTTTCTGATTCGGCAAGGTTTTCGGCTACGCGGATTTCTTTTTCCCTCGTGGCCTCGGCCTGACCTATGGCGCCTTTTTTCTCCTGCTCGGCCACGTCAACTTTGGCTTGGTTGATAGCTTCGGCTGCGGCTTTTTTACCGATGCTGTCTATGTAGCCGGATTCATCCGTAATATCGGTAATATTAACGTTTATAAGGTACAGTCCGATTTTTTTTAGCTCAGGCTCTACGTTTTTGCGGATGGAGCTTAAAAAGCTCTCGCGGTCCTGGTTGATCTGCTCTATGGTCAGCGAAGCTACGGTCAAGCGAAGCTGACCAAAAATTATCTCCTTAGCCATCTCCTCAATCTGATTGGCTGTCAGGTTCAAAAGACGCTCTGCGGCGGATGTCATGATCTCCTGCTCCGTGCTGATGCCGACGGTGAAGGTTGACGGCACGTTGATGCGGATATTCTGCATGGAGAGGGCTTTTTGCAGAGGAATACTGATAGTCATGGGGCGCAGGCTCATGTAGGCGTAGTCCTGTATCAGCGGCCAGACCAGGACGCCGCCGCCGTGTATGCACTTTGCCGATTGCCCCGCGCCAACTTTGCCGAAAACCACCAGGATTCTGTCAGACGGGCATCGCTTATAGCGCGACGCCAAAAACATCATAGTTGTGAAAACCAGTATCGCCAGCGCGATGATCGGCAAGGCCCAGGCGTTGAGTTGTAGCGGCATAGAGGCTCCTGTTTAGGGATGTTGAACAACCAAATCAACCACGGCAATTGTTTCTTCAATTTTAACCACAACGATTGGCGTCCCCGTGGCTATTTCTTCGCCATTGACAGACACGGCGTCCATTTCCCGCTGGCGTCCGTGAATATTGACTATAACGCGCCCGCTGGCGCCCTTTGGTATTTGCAGATAGACGACGCCGCGGCATCCGACGGCCTTGTTGATGTCGATGTTCCCTATGCTTTGGAGTTTGCCGGCCATGCTAAACAACCTAGCTATCACCCATACGGCTATAGCTCCGGCGGCAGCGCCCAGGACAATCGAAACAATCAGGGGGGCCTGGTTTTCCCTGTTTAGGGCAAAGCCCACCAGGCCAAACATCATGAAAAACGCGGCAAGGCTATGGACGCTGATTATCTTAAAGCCGTCCCCATCGTGATGCGCGTCAGCGTGTCCCGCGCCATCGCTGATATCGCCGTCAATGCCGCCATCCAGGTCGCCCCCGGCGAAACCAAAGATTTGGCTCACAAGGCGCAACAACACGCCAAGCGAACCTATAAAAGCGCAAATCAGGAAAAAGCGGTCTGTGCCGGAGAGCGTTTCAAACCAAGGCAACATAGCGGCTCCTAACCCTGGTCAGCCAAATTTGCTGACTGCGCAATCTGAGGGCGCATCAATGGGAACAGAATAACATCCCGGATACTTGGGTTGTCCGTCATTAACATTACGAGCCTGTCAATGCCCACTCCAAGCCCGCCGGTGGGCGGGAAGCCGTGTTCGAGGCTCAGGATAAAATCCATGTCCAACAACATTGCCTCATCGTTGCCCGCTTCGCGCTCAAGCAACTGATCCTGAAATCGCTTTAGCTGAACTATCGGATCATTTAACTCAGAGTAAGCGTTTGCCAGTTCCATGCCGGCGACAAACAGCTCAAAGCGATCCACAAAGCCCGGCTGGTCGGGTAATTCTTTGGTCAGGGGCGATAGCTCTATCGGATAGTCAATAATAAAGGTCGGCTGAATCAGATGTTCTTCGGCATGAAGTTCAAAGAGGTCGCCCAGCAGCGCGCCCGGTTTTTTTTTATCGCTATCCTGAATATGAAACTCCCTGGCCAGTTTTTTGATTTCATCAGGGTTATCAAGCCGCGCCCTTTCAATGCCGCCATGCAATGAGACGGCGTCTTTGAGCGTCATTCTGCTAAATGGAATTGCATAGCTGATTTCATGTCCGGCAAAGGGGAGCGTTTCAGAACCCATCACGCAGACGGCGCTGGCGTGGAAGACGCGCTCCGCTACTTCCATCATGTCCCTGAGGTCTTGTCCGGCTGCGTAGCACTCCAGCATGGTGAATTCAGGATTATGACGCTGGCTCAAACCCTCGTTTCGAAAATTTCTGTTGACTTCATAAACCTTTTCAAAGCCGCCCACTATAAGGCGCTTGAGGTATAACTCCGGCGCGATTCTCATGTACAGGTCAAGGTCAAGGGCGTTGTGGTGCGTGATAAAGGGCCGGGCCGTCGCGCCGCCTGGAATGGGGTGCATCATGGGCGTTTCCACCTCTAAGTAGCCCATAGCCTCCATTTCCCGCCGGACAGTGGCAAGTATGCGGCTCCGCTTCTGGAATGCGTCCATAACGTCAGGGTTGGTGGCCAGGTCCAAATATCGCTGGCGTATGCGTTGCTCCTTGTCCTGTAATCCGTGCCACTTTTCGGGCATCGGCAAGAGGGCCTTGCTCAAAAACTGTATGGTGTGGGCGCGGACGCTCAACTCGCCCGTCTTGGTACGCATCAGGGTGCCCGAAACGCTGATGAAATCGCCCAGGTCAAGCAGTTTTAACAATTCCCACGCTTTTGGATCGGCTTCATCCAGGTCATTTTTACGAAAAAAGACCTGTAGCCTTTGGCCGTTTTCGCTTAAATGCCCAAAAACGCTTTTGCCCATTTCCCTGAATGAAATCAGGCGGCCCATTATGGAAACCGCTATTTTGCTCTGTTCCAGCCGCTCAGCCGTCCACTTTTCAGCATCGCGATAATCGGCGACTATGCCTGATATTCCTTGAGTCCGCCGCGCTTTGGCTGGCCAGGCTTCAATGCCCAACTCTTCAATCTTTTTGAGTTTATTTAAACGGGCTTCACGATATTGATTTGATTGAATTTGACTGTTCATACGCCTCAATATGACTGTTTCCCAACAGCGTGGGGTGTTTGCCGCCCGCCGGTAGCGATATGCTTCCGGCGGCGTTTTTTTGAATTACGCAGGATTCCAGAAATACGTCCGTATTTTCTTCCAAAAGCATACCCGCGCCCTGGTTATCATGGATTACGCATTGTTTCATGGTGACGTAGCTGGCTGATTCAATCTGTATGCCGTCTCTGGTATTTTCTCTGATGTCGCACAGCTCAAGGTTGGCCTCGGCGTTGGAAAAACAGTGAACGCCCTCGGCTTGGCCTTCTCTGATCTTGCACTGGAGAAGGCGAATTATGCCGTTTTGATGAACTAAAACACCTATTTCCCGGTTTCTGGATATTTCGCAGGAATCCAGCATTATCATTCCGCCGCCCAGTAATGAAATTCCATAGCCTATATTTTCATTTAATTTACACTCTTTCAGTTCCGCTTCAGCTTCACCGGTTGCGTGAACGCCTGATCCTTCATGCTGGGTAAACTGACAATTTTCCATTATGGCTTTACTTTGTCCGCTTTGAATTAGTCCGGCAAATTTGCTGGATAAAAATTGGCTGTTTCTGGCATATATTTCGGATGTGGAATTCAACTCCAGACAGCCTTCGTCAAATTCTTTTATAACGGTATCATCAAGGCTTGCCTTTGCCTGGCCTTCCAGCATGAGTCCAACGCCATCCCCAGGCCCCAAATTAACATGCTGTAAAGTGCCTTGTCCGTTTTTTAGTATAGAAACAGCCGCTTTTGTGGCGCCGGAGTAATACCCGCCATGCAAATCCGCCTTTCCGCGCACAGACAGCAGCTCCCGTCCATGACCGGTTATGATACAGTCCTGCATGGCGACTTCAGCGCCAAATTCCACATTTATAGCGCAATTTCCAAGCGCGGCCAGCAAACAAGTTTTCAATGTCGCATGGCCCTCGACCACATCAACCAAAGCGTCAATTTGCTCTTGTGTTGACCTCAGCGTCAAGTCTTTCAAAATAGGCCGCCCTGACTTCACCCTGACTGCGGGGGGACCGGTGGTTTCTATAATTACCTTGGAGGGGTCGCCGTTTTCGCCAACTATTACCACGTCTTTATCAATCACTATTGATTCTTTATACACGCCGGGCAACACGCGAATTTGGGCGCCGGAGGCGGCTTGCCTCAGGGCCACGCGCAGACTTAGACAAGTGGCCTGTCCGCCTCTACCGACCACAACATTCATCAGTTCCGGCCTTACGGCGGCTGTAGTATTAGCAGGCGTGGCGCTGAGGGCGTTCAAGATAGCCTGCCCCAGTGATTCGGCGTCCGGGTATCGGTTGAGGGGGTCTTTATCAAGGGCCTTGGCGACAACCGCCAGCAGAGTGGGCGGAAGCCCTCCCAGGTTAATGGTTGTCAAGGGCGGGATCGGCTGGCTGATGATGGCGCTCAATACGCCTGTGGCGTCTTCGCCGTCAAAGGGTTTGCGCCCGCCGGACAGTATTTCGTAGAGAATAACCCCTACGGCAAAGAGGTCTGCGCTGGCGGTTGCGCTTCCAGACTTTAAATATTCCGGCGCCATGTAATGAACAGACCCCATCCATTCGCCATCTTCGGTCTGGCTGCCGCGCTCAGGCTGAGCTACGCCGAAATCAACAAGTTTTGCGTGATACCTTTTACCGCGCACGGAAACAAGTATGTTGCCGGGTTTGATGTCCCTGTGTACCAATCCTTCTTCATGGGCGTAGGCAAGTCCGTCGCACACCTGGGCCAGCACCTCCAGCAAAGTCTGTTTTGAAGTCCCATTGGCAATGAGCGCCTCAAGGGTATTGCCGTCAACGTACTCCATCACGAGGTACGCCTTGTCGTCCTGATGGCCGAAATCGAAAACGGTCACGATATTGGGATGATTCAAAGCGGCGGTGGCCCTTGCTTCAAATTGAAATCTGGCTTTGGCTTCATCGTCGAAACCGCCGTCAGTCTGAATGGTTTTAATTGCCACTTCACGACCGAGGAGCGGGTCTTTGCCGAGAAAGACCTCTCCCATAGCGCCCTTCCCGATGGAGCGTATGATTTCAAATTTTCCGATGTGAGAGGTCATGGACAATTCAAGAGCGCAGTCACCATTGACCACTAGAAAACTATAACAGTGGAGAGCGATGAGTTAATAAAGACACAAACAGTTTTTTGGGTTGATTGACTATAAACTTAACATTATGTGCGATCTTTTGATTACTGAGCGCCGCCAGTTTGAGGCCGACCACTACCACTCGCTGCCGGCGTTTTGTGAGCCGCGCCACGGTCATGTGTGGGAAATTGAGGCCACGGTTAAGGGCAGCGACTCAACGGGGTTAGGCAGGGCGCTCAATGATTGGACTGCGGGAGTGAATTGTTCATTACTCAATGAGCAGAAGGCTCTAAGAGGACGCAATCCTACAGCCGAAACTCTAGCGGAATGGGCTTTTACGTATTTGGAAGCGGCTGGGCTTTGCCCTATAAGGATTAAAATAAGGGAAAAATCACAGTATTGGGCGGCGTGTTTGGGAAGGCCAGCCATGTAACAGCAGAGGGAGCGGCTGAGCTTAAAATATGGGCAGACGCATTACTTCCCTGACTTCCGCCATCGTGGCTTTTGCCCTTGCGCGCGCCCTTTCCGCTCCGTTCCGCAGCACTGTCTTCAGGTTGGATGTGTCCGCCAAGTGCGCCTCTATGCGCTCGCGCAGGGGTTCAACGCGCTCTATGAGTCTTTCGGCCAACCTCTTTTTGCAGTCGAAACAGCCTATACCGGCGTTTTTACACTGTCCGGCTATTTCGTCAACTGTTTCGGCGGGGCTGAATAGTTTGTGGAACGTATGAGCTGTGCATACATTGGGGTCGCCAGGGTCAGACTTGCGTACCCGGGCCGTGTCGGAGGCCATCTGGCGCGTACACTTGTGCATTATCTGATCCGGCGTATCACGCAGGTATATCCCGTTGTCGTAGGTCTTGGACATCTTGCGCCCGTCAATGCCCGGGACTTTTGGGGCCTGTGTCAGCACAGCCTGTGATTCTGGAAAAACTTCTCTTTGATACAGGAAATTAAAGCGCCGCGCTATTTCCCTTGTAAGTTCGAGGTGGAACAACTGGTCTTCCCCCACGGGGACACTGTTGGCTTTATAAACCAGGATGTCGGCGGCCTGGAGAACTGGATATCCGAGAAAGCCGTAGCTGCCAAGGTCTGCGCTACTGTTTTGCAGCTTTTCTTTATATGTCGGCACCCTCTCCAGCCAGGACAGGGGCGTCGCCATGCTGAACAGCAGGTGCAATTCGGCGTGTTCTTTTATTTGGCTCTGGGCAAAGAGGGCGCACTTATCAGGATCCAGCCCTGCTGCCAGGAAGGTGGCAGTCACCTCAAAAATGGCGGGCATTATGGATTCTGTGCTGTCGAATCTTGACGTCAGGGAGTGCCAGTCGGCAATCATGTAGTACAGCTCTGTAGGCGCTTTACCAGGATCAGGAGCGCCATACCTCTCGCTTTCGGCGCGGCTGGCTTCCAGAGGCCCCTTTTGGCTATTTTCAATAACCACAGCCTCATGTTGGAGCCTGACATAATTTTCTATGGCGCCCACTAAGTTGCCCACGTGGAGAGAACCGGATGGCTGGACGCCGGATAAAATTGTCGTCATCTTGGTAATCTCCTGAATCACAAAAGAAATAATTTTAACAGCGGCCTTATATAAAACGTGTCTGCAAGCCAAAACAAGGGGCCGAGTATGTATCTTATTGAGCCTACAAGAAACAGCACTAATATGACAATGCTGACGACGGGCTGCACTTTATCGAAGACCGGCAATAGCCGCCAGGGCAAAAAGCCGCGCAAAATGCTTGCGCCGTCCAGGGGGCCGAAGGGTAGCAGGTTAAATATGGCGAGGCCGATGTTTATGCTAACCATCCTGCCCAACAGCGTAATTGTGAAAATCGTCCCCGTGCTGATATTGGGTATGTCGGAAAATCGTTCTACGGGCGCGTACATAGCGCCTATGAATATATTTTGTTTGAAGCCTGATAATTCCGCAGGACTCGCGCCCTGAAACCCGGAGACAAAAACCCGGACGGCTATGGCTAAAAGCGCCATGCACACAAAGGAAAGCAGTATGTTTGACGCCGGACCTGCGCCAGCCACCATTGCCATGCCAATCCTCTGTGAAAATTTGCGGCTTAGATTGCGCGGGTCAACGGGCACCGGCTTTGCCCACCCAAGCACCCTCCAGCCCGTAATCATGCCAAACAGAGGGAGTACAAGGGTTCCCAATAAGTCAATGTGGGCCAGCGGGTTGAGCGTCATGCGCCCCAGTCTCCTGGCCGTGTCGTCTTCCAGCCAGTACGCGCTTGCCGCGTGGGCGCACTCGTGAACGCTGAGGCTTAACAGCAAAGCGACGTATGACACGGCGATAGTTTGAAACGGTATTGATTCGGGCACGGGATCTCCATCAGTCAGGATAGGTCAGCGTTGGCGACATTGGTCAGTTGGCTTTATTATGTTTCTGTAGCTATACATCTCCATTAACCCAGCCACGACATCAGCTTCAGTCATGTCTTTACTAAAGCCGCACAGTTTCATCAATGATTTCAAACCCTTGCTCAAGTAACGGCTTCCAAAGAATCGCTACCGATTCGCCCTGAACAATAGAATTGGTTGACACAAAGGCGGCCCTGATATTTGTCCCAGCCATTGTCATGCGCGCTCTATACTCATTGTTTCATCATACTTTGATTCTATAGGCGTGATACCAGTTCTTTCGAGGCTGAAAACAAGGTCAGGCTACCGGCATAACTCTCTATATCAAGATTGCGGCGCCGCAATCTTGATGCAGAAACGAAAAACATCAAAATACCCCCGCTATCTCTGCGGCGCAATCGGGGCATTTGTTGGTCAAAATACCATGTTTACTCACATTGTAGCCCTCGCGCCGGACGAGTTCCCCTTGGCAGTGGGGACAAAAGGTAATTTGTGGCTGAGGCGTGTTTCCAATATAAACATGTTTTAATCCGTGGACCAGCGCCCGTTCTCTAGCCAGGCGCAACGTGTTATATGGCGTTCTGGGGAGGTTTTGCATTCGGTATTCGGGGTGAAATGCCGAAAAATGCAGTGGAACGTTATATCCCAGGTTCGCGCCTATCCAACGGGCCAGGTTATCAATGTCTGAATCCGACTCATTCAGGGATGGTATCAGTAAATTTGTAAGCTCCACCCAGATCCGTTTTGAGCGAGTAAGGTACACAAG
>JAISSN010000012.1 GCA_031273105.1 Holophagales bacterium
GTTTTCTGGTATTTCATCAAGAACCAGGTTTTCCAATATCCGCATATTTACTTCAAACAGCTTATTATGGCTGGGGAGGGTTTTGCTGTTCAAAGGGTCTATGGAAGGCGCGTCAATTCCAATGAGCCTGACGTTTTGCTCGTGGAGCCACTGAATCGTTTCGGGCGCTAAGGCCGTAAAGTTAGACTCCCAGACACTGGGGGCAGCCAGGCGGCTTCTTATCAGGATTCGCTCCGGCAGCGGGGCGGGCGCGTGCATTAAGTGTTTTGGAAATATCAAAGGGCCGCAGTTCAGAGCGTGTATGACCCTGCACGTCCCAATGAAGGGCCAAAGGTCAATATCAGATATGGCCTGTCCGCCCTCTGATATGTGCAGCGGCGCGTCAGCGTGGGCGCCGATATGCGGCGACAGGTTGATGGAACACAGGTTTAATGGGTTTTCCGGTGAGTAATTCGAGACCCACTTTACCCTATAAGGCGCGTCGCCTGGAAAAACAGGCCCGTCTGGTGAAATCAGGGGAGAAATATCCCATATCTTTTTCATGGGGCTGAAGTCGGGAATGCTGAAAAACAGATCATGTCCTATTTTATAGCCAGCGCACTTGAAAATAATGAGTGTCTTGCGCCCGCGTTCTTGGCAAATTCGGAGGTTTTGCAATTAGCTCAAATGAAAAATGTTCTGTTTCACAAGACAAAACGGCTATAATTTGAGCCGTGAGGGGGAACGCCATGACGGATGAATCCACAGAAAAAAGGGGCAAGGGCACGGTCTTTGTCAAGGAGGCGCTCTGCAAGGGTTGCTCATACTGCATTGACTTCTGCCCCACCGGAGCCATTTGCTTTTCAAAGGAATTCAACCACAAGGGCTATCACTTTCCCATCCTCGCCAACGCTGAAAAATGTAACGGCTGCGATCTGTGCGGCCTCTACTGCCCTGATTTCGCCATCTTCGGCGTACGGTACAAAGACCTGGAAGAAATGCGCATGAAACAGTCCGGGCAGGGGTTAACCCAGGCTACGTCTTGAATCTATCGGCGCGTTGTTGCGCTATTAGAATAAACGCTAATATTTGATTTATGATCAACGCGCTTGAGAAAACAAAAATGAATGTTTACAACTGCGCTTCCATTTCGCTCGCCGACTGTCGCTGGTTCGCGGAACGTTGGCGCAGGTTAGCGTCTCCGACGCTTTTGACCTTTGATTTGAAAGGGAGGAAACCTTGAAGGCAGATCCCAAAGGAGTATTGACCGGCGTTCACTTCATGGACGGCGACCACGCCGCCTGCGAGGGCGCTATCGCCGCAGGCTGCCGCTTTGCCGCCGGTTATCCTATTACGCCCTCTACGGAAGTCGTTGAGCGCTTCGCCGCTCGTATTCCAAAGGTTGGCGGGGTTTTTATCCAGATGGAAGATGAAATTGCCTCTTCCATAGCCATACAGGGCGCGGCCTGGGCAGGAAAAAAAGTAATGAGCGTAACCAGCGGCCCCGGCCTGTCGCTGATGATGGAGCACATCGGCTTCGCCGTATGGACGGAGACGCCCAGCGTATGGGTTGACGTCCAGCGCTGCGGCCCGTCCACGGGACTGCCGACCCAGCCAGCCCAGCAGGACATGCAGCAAATCAAGTGGGGCAGCCACGGCGACTATGAAATAATCGCCCTTTCGCCAAACAGCCCCCAGGAGTGCTTTGACCTGATGATCACCGCTTTCAACCTGTCGGAAACCTACAGGTGTCCGGTTTTCTTTATGATGGACGAAGTCGTCGGCCACATGACAGAGCGGGTTGAAATCCCGCCCGCTGATAAAATAGAAGTCACGCCCCGCAAGTACACTAACAAAAAACCGAGCGAATTTACCCTGTACGCCACCACGCAGGACGACTTGGCGCCGGAGATGATAAAGGCGGGCGATGGCTATAAAATTCACACCACAGGGCTGACGCACGATGACCGCGGGTATCCCGTGATGACAGCCGCCGCTCAGAAAAAAATGATGGACAGGCTGATAGAAAAAATCAGGCGAAACCTCCACAAGCTCGTTGACGTGCGGATGGACAACTGTGATGGCGCCGATATAGTTGTTGTTTCATACGGCATCACCAGCAGGATAGCCCAGGCCGCCATTGACGAAGCCAGAGCCAAAGGACTTAAAGTGGGCCACGCCCGACTGGTTATTTGCTGGCCTTTCCCCGAATCGCTGTTCCGTGAAATGGCCTCTAAAATCAAAGCCTTTGTCTTTCCTGAACTCAACATGGGCCAGATGGTCAGGGAACTGGACAGAGCCGTATCGGGGAAAGCCAGGATAATACCGGTACCCCACGCTGGCGGCACAGTACATGAGCCGGAAATTATACTTAACGCCATCCTGGAGGCGGTGCGATGACTACGATGACAACATGCGGCGAATATAAAGACCTGGATATCCAAAACCCGGTATTCAAGGTTCTCAGGCGTGAGCGCATCCCCCATATATGGTGTCCCGGGTGCGGTATCGGCACTAGTCTCAACTGCTTTGCCAGGGCGCTGGCCGGTTGCGGCCTCAACCTGGACAAGGTGGCCGTGGTTTCGGGCATAGGCTGCACGGGAAGGGTGGCCGGATACTTAAACCTGGACAGCTTCCACACCACGCACGGGAGGGCGATCCCCTTTGCCACGGGATTAAAGCTGGGCAACCCGGAGTTAAACGTTGTTGTATATTCCGGCGACGGCGACCTGTTTGCCATAGGCGGAAATCACTTTTTCCACGCCGCCAGGCGAAACATGGACCTGCTGGTCGTCTGTGTAAACAACTATACTTACGGCATGACGGGCGGACAGGTGGCCCCGACGACGCCCCTGGGGCCGACGCAAACCACCATGCCCTACGGGAACTTTGAGCCGTCCTTTAATCTGCCCTTCGTGGCGGACGCCTGCGGCGCAACTTACGTAGCCCGCTGGACCATATATCACGTCCGCCAGCTCGCCAAGGCCATGGAAGAGGGCCTGCTCAAGAAGGGCCTGCGCTTCATTGAGGTTCTCTGCCCCTGCCCCACCCTTTACAGCCGCCGCAACAAGCTGGGCGACGGCGTTGACCAGGTTAAATACTACAAAGAAAAGAGCGTGATTAAACATGGCGCGGACACAAAGGAAGCCCAGTTGACGTTCCAGGGCGAAATCATCGTGGGCAAGTTTGTGGACCGTGAACGCCCAACCTGGCTTGAATCCATGAACAAACACCTTTGCGCGGCGCTGGGCGATTCTTACGCGCCTTATGGCTCTTGAGGGGGGCAGAATGGCTAAAACAGAGATTCGCATCGGCGGCCTTGGGGGTCAGGGCGTAATTCTTTGCGCTTCGGTCATAGGCAAGGCGGCAAGCATATATGAAGGCAAACACGCCACGCTGATTCAGGCGTTTGGGCCGGAGGCCAGGGGCAGCGCGTGTTCAGCCCAGGTAACGGTTTCGGACAGCGTTATTGGGTATCCCTACGTGACAAACCTGGATATCCTGGCCGTAATGAGCCAGGACGCCTATAACCTCTTTGCGCCAACGCTCAAGCCCGGCGGTACGCTCCTTTACGAAGAGGAGTTGGTAAAACTGGGCGACAGCCTGCCGGAAGGCGTCAAGACCTACCCCATACCCGCAACCCGCCTCGCCGAAGAAGTGGGCCGCAGACTGGTGCTGAATATAGTAATGACAGGCTTCTTCGCGGGCGTCACGGGTCTTTGCTCATTTGAAGCCTTCCGCAGCGCCACGCTGGATTCTGTTCCCAAAGGTACCGAAGACCTCAACCTCAAAGCCTTGCAAAAGGGCTATGAGCATGGAACAAAGCTGATAGCCGCAACTTGAAAAACAGGAAGAGCGCCTGCCTTTCAAGTTGGATTGGCGTCAGATATTTCCTCCGGCAGCAGCCGTCTGATTACCAGCGCGTACACCCCGAAGCCCAGGCCGCAAATCGCCAGGCTCAGCTTTAATCCTATGGCGTCAACGCCAACGCCGCCGAGCAGTGGCCCGACCATCATCCCCGCCGCATATGATAAATTGAGCAAGCCAAAGGCGGAAGAATATCCCCCGCCCCCCGTCCCCAGGGCGTCAACGGCAGAGGTGACGGCTGGGCTTACGGGACTTGCCACCAGCGTCGCCACCAGTCCAAGGCCAATCATCAGGGCGAAGGTTGGCGCCAGGCCATGCACTAAGGCGGGCGCGGGCAGCAAAAAGGTCGTCAGCAGCAGACCAGCCACGACCATATTTTTTCGGCTGAATTTGTCCGCCATAGCCCCCGCCAACGGCGACGTAAGCGTGTGCGCCAGAGCCGCGAAAGCAAAACACAGGCCGATGACGCTCTGAGACCAGCCCCTTGAGTCAAAATCAGTGGGCATGACAGATTCCAGAATGGCCCAAAGCCCCGACCCCATGCCCAAAACGCCAACGTACAGGCAGATGGTTTTGTTTTTGAGCAGACGCCTGAGTGGAACTATCTCAATGACTCCCTTTTCTTTATCCTGCAACAGCCAGACCCTGAGCAAGGCGTCAACGAGGGCTATCCCACCGGCGACTATGAACGGGGCGCGAACGCCCCAGTACTCCGATATATATCCTGAAAACGGCGGCCCCACCAGCGCGCCCAGGTTTGCAAACGCAAAGCATGTACTCATCGCCTTGCCGCGATGCCTGGCGGGCCAATGGTCTGCCACCAGCGCCATGCCGCTGGTCCAGGTGGCCGTGGCCGAAAGCCCCTGGAGTACCCTGGCAAAAACCAATAAGCTGAACGATGTCCCAAAGGCGAACAAAAGCGTGGTTCCCCAAAGCCCGACCAGCCCCCACAGCATCATCCTGCGCCGCCCCACCATGTCGCCCAACTTGCCTATCGGAATCGTTCCAAGCAGTAAACTCGCGGCATAGCATCCGAATAATACCCCGATGTCCGTCTGGCTTAAACCATAGGCGCGCTGGTAATAGGGCAGAAGGGGAACCAGTATGTAGTACAGAATCGTATCGGTAAAGAAAGCGGCGGAGACTACCACCAGGGCTGATATGGATGGGGAGGGGCGATATTTCATAGAGTCAGAGCGGTTCAATTTTGAGAAGCAGCATGCGGCGTCAAAGTGACGTCTGCGCCTTTCGTTTCGCTCCCCGCCTATCGGCGGCTCGCGGAACGAACAGCGCAGCCAGCGTGCGCCGCACGGTTCAACTTTTTCAAAGTTGAACGGCAGTAATCAATCAGGTTTAAAAACACATCGTAACAAAGCGCCTCCTTGGTATAAACTGTTTTGCGCAGGTCTGATTTTTTGGGAGTTATTAATAACATGGCAAGCAAGGCAGACATCAAACAAAAAGAAATTCGCATTCAAAAGCCGGCCCAGAGCCTCACGGCGTTTCAACACAAGGTTGCCTCCGGCATGGACGAGCGCTCAGAATTGGTGAAGCGATTTGTCATCGCGGGCGTAGCCATTCTGGTTGTGATCGCCGGATTGGTTTTCTGGAATTTGTGGCGGCAACACAAAATCGAACAGCATGAAACCGCCCTGGCCGCGCTGATCGCCGAAGTGCAGGGCAACCGCTCGGACACTGCAACGCCTGATGAAAAAGAACAGCGCATGCGCAACGCGCTGCCAAGGCTGGAAGAGCTTGCGCGCACAGCCCCAGGCCCATGCAAAGCCATCGCCAACGGCATCGTTTCAACATGGAAAGTGGAATTGGGCGACGACGCCACACCCCTGCCCGCCCCAACGGATCCCTGGTCTCGCCTCCGCCTGGCTAACCGACACATAGCTCTCGGACAGGCTGCGGAGGCCTACGACGTTATTTCTATACTCCACAAAGACGCAAAGCCCGACCGCGCCTGGTCAAACCTGTATTGGATCGCGCTTCTGCAAATCAGGCAACTGGAGGGCAACCGCCCGCAGGCACTGAAAGACTACGCCGAATATCGCCAAATATTCAAAGCCCAGGCCGATTTAGCCGCGATGGATAAAATGCTCAGCGTCATTTAGGCCCGGCTTTCCGTTGCCCGTCCGCGTCAGGAGAAGCCAATGGCAAAACAAGAGGAGCCTGCGATCATCTACTCGATGATGCGCGTCTCGAAAATCTATAACAACAAGCCCGTCATCAAAGACATCAGTCTTGGTTACTACTATGGCGCAAAGATAGGCGTTCTGGGGCTGAACGGCTCAGGCAAATCCACGGTATTACGCATCATGGCGGGCGTTGATCAGGATTTTAACGGCACGGCCATTCTTAGTAAGGGCTACACAACCGGACTTTTGGAGCAGGAGCCGCTGCTGGATGAATCCAAAACCGTGCGGGAAATAGTGGAAGAAGGCGCGGCTGAACAAGCCGGGTGGCTGCGGGAGTATAACGAGATAAGCGAGCGGTTCGCCGACGCCGATGCAGACTACGACGCGCTTCTGGCAAAACAGGCCGGGTTGCAGGACAAAATTGACGCCGCCGATTGCTGGGATCTGGACTCGCGCCTGGAACAGGCCATGGACGCCCTGCGCTGCCCCGACCCTGACACGCCAATAAAAACACTATCCGGCGGTGAGCGCCGTCGCGTGGCTCTTTGCAGGCTGCTCATACAGAAGCCGGACATTTTGCTGCTGGACGAACCTACGAACCACCTGGACGCGGAGACCGTGGCCTGGCTTGAAAAACACTTACAGAATTACAAAGGTACTGTTATCGCCGTAACCCACGACAGGTATTTTTTAGACCACGTCGCCGAGTGGATTTTGGAACTGGACAGAGGAGAAGGCATTCCCTGGAAGGGCAATTACTCAGGCTGGCTGGAGCAAAAGAAGAATAGGCTTGCCCAGGAAGAAAAGCAGGACAATAAGCGCCAAAAGACACTTGAGCGCGAGCTGGAGTGGATTCGCATGTCCCCCAAGGGTCAGCACGCCAAGAGCAAGGCCCGCATAGCCAACTATGAAAAATTAGCAAACCTGGACGCCCGTGAGAGGGAAACGGAACTGGAGATTTATATCCCCAACGGTCCGCGCCTGGGGGACGTGGTTGTGGAGTTTGACGGCGTTACAAAGGCATACGGAGACAAAGTCCTGTTTGAAAACCTTTCATTTCAAGTGCCAAGGGCGGGGATTTTAGGCGTGATCGGCGCCAACGGCGCGGGTAAGACCACGCTGCTGCGCCTGATGACGGGTCAGGAAAAACCTGACGCGGGAAATATCAGGATTGGCGAAACTATAAAAATGGCCTGCGCTGACCAGTTGCGATCTGGCCTGGATATTGAAAAGAGCGTGTTTGAGGCCGTCAGCGGCGGCTATGAGGTGATCCCTTTAGGCGGGAGGGAAATAAACGTACGGGCGTGGCTGAGCCGCTTTGGCTTTAAGGGCGAAGACCAGCAAAAAGTGGTCAGGGAATTGAGCGGCGGCCAGCAGAACCGCCTGAATCTGGCGCTGACATTAAAGAACGAATCAAACCTGTTGTTTTTCGACGAACCCACAAACGACCTGGACGTAAACACCATGCGTTCGCTGGAAGAATCCATAGAGAGCTTTGCCGGCAGCGCGATAATCGTCAGCCATGACAGGTGGTTCCTGGATCGCCTGGCCACACACATTTTGGCCTTTGAAGGCGACTCCAGGATTGAATACTTTGACGGCAACTACACGGAATACGAACAATACAGAAAAGACATTCTGGGACTAAAGCCCTTTGAACCGCACAGAATCAAATATCGCAAGCTGACAAGGTGAATGCGCGACACGGATGTCGCGCCGAAATGCGTAGCATTTCGAGAGGCAAGGAACGCTTACGATGCCGTATCCGTAGCAAGGCGAGACCACGCTCTCGCCGCAGCCGACCACTTCAAAATTGCAGGACGCAATTTTGAAGTAGAATTGGAAT
>JAISSN010000014.1 GCA_031273105.1 Holophagales bacterium
GAATTGGAATGCGCGACACGGATGTCGCGCCGAAATGCGCAGCATTTCGAGAGGCAAGGCGAGACCACGCTCTCGCCGCAGCCGACTACTTCAAAATTGCAGGACGCAATTTTGAAGTAGAATTGGAATTATTTATTTATATATTATTTTATAAATAAATAATGTATTTTTTAAGCCATTGACGGCAAAGCAATTATCGCTATTTCTCCTTGTACTCATTTAATTAACACGCATAATATGGCCTTATTTTTCAACTAAATTCTGATCTAGCGCGTCAAAATAACCCCCTTCGGTTTTTTTCAAATTCTCTACTTGACACCACAATATTTTGGGGTATTCTTAAGACCTTGCACTACCCATTGTGGTCAGGGCCTGTCGATTCAGGTTGTGATTTTTTTCGGACTGGCAGGCATTTTCTCCTTCGGGCCTGTTCACGTCTTTAGTTTTTCAGAGTTCCAAAGAGGCTGTCCATGAAATTTTCCCGCCATTTCACCGTTTCAGGCCGCGATCCGCTGGAGGGAATCGCCTTTGTACCCAGGGACAGCAAAATAACAAAATTGGACGGCACGGTGGTCTTTGAAGCCAGCGACATCAACGTGCCGGAAACATGGTCTCAGGTGGCCGTTGACATCCTCGCCCAGAAGTACTTTCGTCGGGAAGGCGTGAATACAAACGGTCAGGAGGCGCAGGGAGAGCGGGACTCCAGACAGGTATTCCACAGGATGGCGGGCTGCTGGAGGCATTGGGGCGTGAAGCACGGCTACTTTGACACCTCTGAAGACGCTCAGTGCTTTTACGATGAGCTGGTGTACATGCTGGCCAGCCAGATGTGCGCCCCCAACAGCCCTCAATGGTTTAACACCGGGTTGCACTTCGCGTACGGGATAACGGGTCCTGCCCAGGGTCACTCCTACGTGGACCCTATTTCAGGGGAATTGCAGCAAAGTACGTCGGCCTACGAGCGTCCACAGCCACATGCGTGTTTTATACAGAGTATCGCCGACGATCTGGTCAACGACGGCGGCATCATGGATCTGTGGAAGCGAGAGGCCAGGATATTCAAGTACGGCTCCGGCACGGGCACCAATTTTTCCAACCTTCGTGGCGCAGAGGAGCCTCTTTCCGGAGGCGGCTACAGCTCAGGGTTGATGAGTTTCCTCCATGTGGGCGACAGGGCCGCCGGAGCAATAAAATCCGGCGGGACCACCCGCAGGGCCGCAAAGATGTTGTGCCTGAACTTAGACCACCCTGACATAGAAGCCTTTGTTGACTGGAAGGTAGGCGAAGAGCGCAAAGTAGCCATGATAGCGGCGGGTTCGCTACTGCTGGGGAAGCACTGGAATTTAATGTGCGAAGCCGTTGAAAAATCCGCTACAAAGGACACAAACCCAAAGACAAACGAAAGGCTCCGCCGCGTCATAGCCAAGGCAAAGCGCGATGGCGTTCCTGGACCTTTTCTGACACAGTGTCTGCATCGCCTGGCAATGGGCGACTTCCGCCGTGATCTTAAAATCTTTGACACGGCCTGGGACGGCGAGGCCTATGCGTCTGTTTCCGGCATGAACTCTAACAACAGCGTCCGCGTTCCCGAAGCCTTTATGAGGGCGCTGCAAAAAGACGGCGCCTGGGACTTAACCCGCAGAACAAACGGCGACGTACTCAGAACCGTAAAAGCCAAGGGTCTTTGGGATCGCATCAACTTCGCGGCCTGGGCCTGCGCTGACCCCGGAATCCAATTCGACACCACTATCAACGAGTGGCACACCTGTCCGGAAGACGGGCGCATAAACGCCTCCAACCCATGCAGTGAATACATGTTCCTGGACGACACGGCCTGCAACCTTGCCTCACTGAATCTCTGCGCCTTCCTCAAACCCGGCGGGGGCTTCGACATAGCAAGCTATCGCCACGCCATTAGATTGTGGACCGTGGTTTTAGAGTTGTCTGTTCTGATGGCCCAGTTTCCCAGCGAGCGAATAGCCCGCCTCAGTTATGACTTCAGAACCCTGGGGCTAGGGTACGCCAACCTGGGCGCGATGCTGATGCGCCTTGGCATCCCTTATGACAGCGAGGCTGGTACCCAATGGTGCGCGGCTCTGAGCGCCATACTCACAGGCGACGCCTACGCGGCAAGCGCGGAGATGGCAAAGGAGTTGGGGCCGTTCCCCGGGTACTCCCGCAACAGAGAACACATGTTGCGGGTTGTACGAAACCACCGCCGCGCCGCCCACAACGCTCCGGAAAGCGAGTACGAAATGCTTTCAATCAAACCACAGGGTCTGCGCGGAACGGACATACCCAAGGAGTTGCTCCAAACGGCCCGCCAGAGCTGGGATCGCGCCCTTGAACTGGGGTCGGAACACGGCTACAGAAACGCCCAGGTGACAGTCTTAGCTCCAACGGGAACAATAGGCCTGCTGATGGACTGCGACACCACAGGTATAGAGCCGGACTTTGCCCTGGTTAAATTTAAAAAGCTGGCAGGGGGCGGGTACTTCAAGCTGGTTAACAGCGCCCTGCCCACGGCGCTGTTGAACCTGGGGTACACAAGCGAGCAGATAAAGGAAATAGAGCGATACGTAGCGGGCTGGCAGCAGATTACAGACCAGACCCCCGGCATCAGCCGCAGGGATTTACTGAACAGCGGCTTGACAGACGTTGAAATTCGCGCCCTGGAGCAAAAGCTCCCCGGCGCTTTCGACCCTTCATATATATTGGACATGGATCGCCTCAACGAGGATTTTCCCGTTGACCGCATCAAAACCTTTGTAGAGGCTCTGACAGGGGCCTTGACGATTGAAGGCGCCCCCCATATCCGGCAGGAACACCTGCCCATATTCGACTGCGCCAATAAATGCGGCAGAAAGGGCAAGCGGTTTATAACACCCGAAGGCCACCTGCGCATGATGGCCGCCGCCCAGCCGTTCATTTCGGGCGCCATAAGCAAGACCATCAATTTACCCGTGGAATACACCGCATCCCAGATAGCTTCCATTCACGAGGCCAGTTGGAAGATGATGCTTAAAGCCGTGGCCATTTACAGAGACGGTTCCAAGATGAGCCAGGCCATGGCCACAAATCTGGATCTCCTGGAAGGCGCCGATGTACTGTTGGATGAGGAATCATCCGCGTCAGAAAAGTCCGACGCCCTGGCCAAGGCGCTGACGCAAAAAGTCGTAAGAGTGTACCGCCGTAAAATGCCAGACCGCCGCGCCGGTTACACCCAGTCGGCAACCATAGGCGGAACCAAGCTCTATTTGCGGACGGGGGAATACGAAGACGGCGCCCTGGGCGAAATCTTTTTGGACCTGCACAAAGAGGGGGCTGGCTTCCGCGCCGTTCTCAACTGCTTTGCCATCGCTATATCCATGGGCCTGCAGTACGGAGTTCCTCTGGAAGAATTTTGCGAGGCGTTTCTGTTTACCAAATTCGAGCCTCAGGGTATGGTGCAGGGTTCAGACACAGTCAAATTCAGCACCAGCCTCATAGATTTTGTATTCCGCGAGTTAGCCATCAGTTATCTCGGGCGCTATGAATTGGCCCAGATACCGGAAGAAGAATTTATCAACCTGATAGGCCGGAAGCCGGAGAGCCAGGCCCAAGTCTTCCAGGGCCAGTACACCAAGATGACGCCGCTCTTCCCAGAAAATTCAGTGGAGCAAACGCCGTTGAAATTATCCCAGCCCAACTACTTTGTCTCACCAGCAAAAGACGCCTATCAGGCCGCCAGGGAAAAGGGCTTCACAGGCGACCCATGTATAGAGTGCGGTCATCTGACCTTGGTCAGAAACGGCGCCTGCCTCAAGTGCCAGACCTGCGGAGCGACTACGGGATGCAGCTAGTGTGACGAGGGGCTGCCATGTCGCCGTTTTAATTTTATAGTGATTCAACTTGAGAAGCGTCTTGCAGTATTCAAGATACGTCTGCGCTTTCCGTTTCTCTCCCCGCCTGTCGGCGGCTCGCTACACTCTCAGCGCAGTCTGCGCGCACCGCGCGGTTCAACTTTTTCAAAGTTGAACGACTATACTGTCAACAAGCCTGTTTTCGGGCTTGTTGACAATGTCATACAGTAATCCCAAACCTGCCGGCTAAATCCAGATAGCGCGCCCGGACATTTTGAATCACTTCCTGCGGCAGGGTTGGCGGAGGGGGTTGTTTGTTCCAGTCCTTCAGAGATGAAAGGTAATCCCTTAGATATTGCTTATCAAGGCTGGGCGGGTTTTTGCCGGGTTCATAATTTTCCATCGGCCAGTACCTGCTGGAATCAGGCGTCAATACTTCATCAATCAGTATCAGGTCGCCGCCGTCCAGTTGGCCGAATTCAAACTTGGTGTCGGCCAGTATAATATTTCGCTCCGCCGCCAGTTGGCGTCCGCGCTTATAGAGGGCCAGGCTCAGTTCCCGCAGGCGCTCTGATAATTCAAGGCCCACGATTGCCGTCATCTGTTCAAAGCTGATATTTTCATCGTGGCCTTCCTCGGCCTTTGTAGAGGGCGTGAATATAGGCTCGGGCAGTTCATGGGCCATTCCCAGGCCGGGCGGGAGGGCTATGCCGCAGACGGCGCCCTGTTTTTCGTATTCCTTTAGGCCGCTGCCCGCCAGATAGCCCCGAACTATGCACTCAATGGGCGCCACCACGGCCTTTTTAACCATGACTGAGCGCCCCTCCAACTGTTCAGCGTACTTTTGCAATTCAGCCGGATAATCACTCACGTTTGTGGCGAGCAGATGATTGGGCAGTATGTCCTTAGTGGCGCCGAACCAGAAATTAGCCACCTGGGTTAATATTTTGCCCTTGTCGGGGATAGGCTCATTCATTACCACGTCAAAGGCGCTTACCCTGTCGGTTGCTACAATCAGCAATGCGCCGCCCAGGTCGTACACGTCTCTGACTTTGCCCCGCCGCACTCTTTCGATGGGCAGGCTGGATGATCGCAGGGCATTTGGCGGGTTCATGGTTTTTACTCCTAGAATACCTCTGGCAGCCTGACCGGCGTCGGCGCCGACCAGTGAAGGCCGTAAGGCAATAGATTATAACGGTTTTGGATACCCGCCCATCGGGATAATTCAGACTCATAGACTGATCTGTTCTTAGGGTCAAGGGGCAAGCGGTGTTTGTTTATAAATACTTTAATCTCGCCGGGCGTGACGCCCAAAAGGCCGGGAAGCTCGTTTAATAAATAGAACGCCTCAAATTCAGCGCGCACTAGAGAGCGGTAGTCAAAGGTCTCCCTGAGAACAGAGAGCGTCGTGGCTCTATCCAGTTCAAGGGCTGCGTCCAGGTGGGGGTAAGGGTCGCCTCCCAGCAGGCCCTTGGCCTGGGCCGCGCCAATATGGGCCATTGGGTGCATGGGGTTGGACCGCAGCAGTTCCTGAAATATTTTCAGCGCCTCTCTGGGCCTCTCCGTGTAGAGCAGCGCCTCGCCGTGGCGGACGAAAGCCTCGGGTTCGCCTTGCGCGAAGCGCAGCCATTGTTCTGTTATTTCAACGCATTCCTCAACAAGGCCCAATTCCCGCAGCAGCGAGGCCAGCCATCTGAGGGCGCTGACGTTCCCGGGACTTAACAGCAGCATTCTCTCCAGCAATTCCGCAGTCCTGGCAAGTTCGTTTTTGGATTCCAGCCTTTGCGCCCAATCGAATAAAATCTGCGCCTGGGATTCAATAGAGTGATTCAGGGTACTCCGCCTTTCATCGGTCGGGTGCAATATTTGGGTTTGAACCCACAAGTGCAGGGCAGGGTCTCTGCCGTTGGGCCTTGCCATGTCTTCTTCAACGGCGTGGATGATCAGCTTCAGGCCCCGCTCCCACAGCGCGGGTAGCGGAAGCCTCAAGTGGGAGGCAAGCTCCCTTTTTAAAGGCTGCAACGGGTCGTTCGCGCGTCCCAGGTGCAGCTTCAAGCGCAGAAACCTGGGGTCATCGGGGGCTGCCTGAGTCAGGCCAACCCGCATAGCCAGTTCCCCAGTGTCGGGGTCGAAGCCGTCCAGTAACAGAAATTCAAGGGCAGTGCGCATCAGTTTAATTATCGGTTACTGATTAAATTGGCCAGCACCGGATAACCTTTGAACTTCCTGAAGCTGGGCCTGGGCTTCCTGATGTCTTCCCGCCCGTTGAAGCAAGACGACCAAGTCTTGCCTGAGGCCAACGCTGTCCGCGGGGGGGAATCCCGGGTCGTCAATGCCCTTGCGCAACCATTCTATTGCGGCGTCAACATTGCCCCTGTTGGCCTCGCATAGGGCCAGCATAGAGCAACATTCCAGCGTGCGCTCAGGATCGCGCATAGCTTTTTTGAAGGCTTCGACGGCCGGCTCAAAAAGCAACATTTCTTTATAGCCAATGCCCAGGTTGTAATGGGTGTCGTAATCATCGCCGCCGACTTGTTGGGCCACCTCGTCCCTGAAAGCATTGTATATTTCTTCCGCGCTTTGTATCTGCTGGACCGCCTGAGTGTCGTCGCTGGTTTCTACTGAACCCTGGGGCGAATCAAAGGACAAGTCGAGAAGGTCTGAAATGTCAAGGAAAGCGTGTTCTTTAGTTAGCGATTGGGGTTCTTTCACCGCCCCAGGCTGACTCAGTTTTTCTTTAACCCTCTCAAGGCGCTTTAACAATTCGGGATGGTCGTGATAAATAGTCAATGCCTTCTCAATTTCTATCTTTGCGTCGGCGGGGCTGGCATAGTCAAGTTGAAAATCAATGGAAACCAGAGCATCGCGCAAGGCATCGCCAATTGCGTCCTGGGTTGGCGCAGGTTCGTTAAAATCGGGAAGGGTTATGTTCGACGGGGGCAATGCAAAGTCGTTCAGGGGAACAGTTTGCCAGGCTGAACCAGGCGTCTCAGGAACAGAAACAGGCGTAATGGCCGCCGGAAATTGTTCCGGCTCGTCCATTTCTATAACAGGCAGGGCCTGAACAGCTTCAAAATCCAAAGGCGGAATCGCGTTGCTGGCTTGGGACGCGGCGTCAAGGGCGAGGGGAGGCAGTTTCACTGTCTCAACTCCATCCAGCGGCGGAAGCGATATGTCTAATTGGATCAGCGCGTCCCCTGCTGGAGCGGGGGGGGCGGCAAGGGCGCTTTCCAGCATGAGCCTGGCTACTCTGGTTGAACCTGGTATGAGTTCTTCCGCCTTATCCAGGCATTTCAGGGCTAATTCCGACTTTCCGAGAGCCGCCAGGACTTCGGCTGCTTTAATCAAGTGGGCCTGCGCCTTGGTGAGCATTCCGGTGGATTTATAAATCTCGGCCACCCGCTTGATGACATCCAGATTAGCTGGGTCAATTTCAAGGATTTGCAAATAGGTTTCTAAGGCCTTGTCGTGTTTCGCCGAGTCTTCCAGTTGTTTCGCTTCTTTTAACAAGTGACGCGCTTGCGTTAATCGGCGCGGATCTAAGCCTGCGGCTTTCGGACCCTGTTCCTGATTGTCGCCCTGTCCCATGACGTCAGGCGGGCCTTTGATGTTAAGCGCCTCAGGGCTGACGCCGAGGCTTAGCAACATCTTGCGGACGGAGTCGTAGCGCGGGTCGTCTGGAGCAAGCAGGCTCAAGACGTATTTCAACGATTCAATTCGCTCATCCCGCGCGCCGTTCTGGTGGGCTATTTCCGCTAAGACCAGCCAGTACTCGGGAATAGGCTGTATGCCGAGCGCGTTATACAGCGCCTGCTTTGCGAAATCCCCAAGTCCGCGCTTGGCCATTTCCACTATATTGCTGCTGATTATTTCCAGGCCGCTTTGTATCGTTCCCAGTATAAGGCAGTTCTTTAGAGCGCGCTCGCATACAGGCAGGGCGTCTTCGGAGAGTTGAGGCATGTCTGCGAGAATTTCAAGGGCGACAATGGGCTTATTGAGCAGCAATTCTAT
>JAISSN010000015.1 GCA_031273105.1 Holophagales bacterium
CTGCCTAAGCAGCACCAAAGACCAACGGCTCTTGGGTGGCGTCCCACGCGCACCGCGCGATTCAACTTTTTCAAAGTTGAATGGCTATAATTGCAAAACCTCAGAATTCGCCAGGAACACGGGCGCCAGACACTCACCTTTCAGCGACCGCCGCGCTGGCTTGCGACGTTTTCAGAAGTTTTGCAATCACCTCATATGCGATGCTTCATTTTTTCATCCCGACGACTTCGCCAACATAACAGGCGTCCTCTTCAGAGTATTCGATTGAAGCTATATAACTTTTGTATTGCGCAGTGAAACTCATGGCTTTCAGGCGATCGTGTTGACATTTTGCCCAACGCTCGCCTGTTGGAGCAACTGAACCATCATTTGTCCTTCGGCCTGCATCGTGTCTATGGCGTTCCTAGTCGCCAGTATTGAAAATTCTCTCCCCGTCGCGGCCAGCTTGCCGACGAAGACCGCTTGAGGCGTGATACTTGACAAGTTCATAACATCTCCCTTTAATACTTATCGGCACGAAAAGCGCTTTTCATTAGGAATTGTCATACATTTTGCAAAATATCGCATAAAATCCCCGCAGGTAAAAGAAAACCTTAAGGGACTCAAGGCAAAGGCGCATTTGGCCCAAACCGCGCCTTCATTTTAGAATTGGAATTAGAGCTGCGAAACAGGGTGGAGCCGGAATTGGCCAGGGCGCACATCATGGTCAAGATGGCGCTTGAAAAGGGCGCCGCCGACAACTATTCAGGAGCTGTTTAAGATAAACTATCTTGCGTGGGGAAAACACTTGAGGAACACCTGAAACACGCCGCCGCCCTCTTTGATGTCGGTAAAATAACCATGGCTGGGCAGCTTTGGCAGGCAATCCTGAAAATTGATCCTGCCAATAGCGAAGCTAAAGCCGGTCTGCGCAAGGTCAGGGATAGTCTGGCCGCCGGGGCCGATGCTGAAAGCGCCGTGTCAGGAACAGACTCTGACGCGCCGGCCGCGTCTCTTCAAGCCCAGCCGTTAAGCGAAGAAAGCAAGGATGGGCGGGATGAGCTACCTCAGTCCGATGACGCGCAGGACGAGAGCCCTGCCTCGGCCAGCGCGGAATTTGAACGCTATTTATTGAAAGGGCGTTCACTGTACGACGAAGGTGACTTGCAAGGAGCTTTAGAAGCATGGGAAAAGGCATTTGCCATTGACCCAGGTCAAAGCCTTGTTCAAAGCTATGCCCGGGGAGTGCGCAGGGAGCTGGGTCTCCCGATGCCGGATGACCTCCAGCGTCCGGCACAGGAAGGGAGCGATTCGCCGCTTGCCGAAAAGCCTCTTGATGACAATTCAGATCAGTTAGACCCAAAGACTTCTGGCTGCTCCGGCCATCCGCCATCGAATATTTCTTATGCGGAAAGCGGCTTTGTCAACATAGAGATTGAGAGACGCGCCCCCGCCTTGCCGAAAAAAACAGGCGGTGATGAAGAAATCAGGCTGCTCATTGATCGCGGCTCCAATTTATATGAAATGGGGCAACTTGAAAATGCCGTGGTCGCCTGGAGCGAGGCGTTGGCCCTCGACCCTGATAATAGTCTGATTAAGAGCTATTTAAGCCTGGCCCAATCCGATCTGGATAACGAAAAGGCAATTATTCCGTCGGATTGCGGCCCCGGCTTAACCCAGGCGCGGCCAGAGGATGACGGCCCAACAGCCCTGCCTTCTATATCCTCAAGCGGCGCAACGGAAACGAACCGCATACGCAACGGAAACGCGAGTTCCGCAACCGCGCCTTTCCGGAATCAGTCATCCCGTACAGCGACTGCGGAGGACGATTCAGGCGAGTCTGCTTCAAAAAATCGCTTTGGCAAAACCACGGGAGATCCAATCGCTCCTCATGATAAGCGGTCAGCATCGGCATCAGCCAAAAACCCAATAACTCAAATGCCAGACGCTGTTACACACAGCCCTGCGCTGAGCAGGCACGGACCGAGCCTGCACGATGATATACATATTTCGCCGCTATTGCCCAGGCCGCGTGTTTTGGCAATTTCACTTGTGGCCGCTCTGCTGTTAGTCGTCGGAGCATTTTGGATCAAGGCTACGCAAAAAGACGCGCTGCTCAATGCCGCTCAGACAGCCATCAGAGAAGCGGCTATCAAACAAGCCGCTCAATATGAGAAGGTTGAGCCTCTTGCGCTGACAACAGCGGAGCTGGGCGCTCAGGCCAGGGCGGCAATGGCGGACAGCCCCATAAAAGCTTTCATGCTGGCCCAGGAAGCCATCAAGAGAGACCCGATGGACACATCCGCCCCTAAACTACTGGAGGACGCAAAACGCGCGATGGCCGCCTTGCCCTTGCCACAGGATGCAAAGGGAGGCAGCTTCAATCAGCTTATGGCCGCAGGTAATTTAGACAGTGCTGAGAAACTGCTCGAAGCCCGTCTGATGCAAAATCCTGGCGATATGAGAACCCGCGAAAACCTGGCCAGGATCACTCTCCTGGCGGCGCGCGCATACGCCAGACTAGGCAGGTGGGATAGCGCCCGCTCGCAGCTTTCGATGGGCGCGGCACTTTTCCCCAATGACCTTGCCTGGCGCGCCAGGCTTAAGCTATTGGACTATCTGCAATCGGCCCCGGAAGATGAACAACGGCGCTGGATTGAGCTATTGGGATGACTATGACCGCCAGTAACGCTTGCCCCAGTTGCCGCCACAAATTGAGTCCCCTGACCATTGAGTGTCCTGTATGCGGCATACCAATCTCTCGCCCTCCCCTTAAAAGGCCTCTGCTGTTTCAAGTGTCAAAAGACGCGGAAGCGCCGCAACAAAGGGGGCATGGAACGCCAAAAATCCTGTCTGCTCCTGCGCTTGGGAGAATCGCGCCTGTTGACCTGAGCGGAGGAACCCATAATCTTTCCGGCCCGGATGCGGGCAATCAGGATTATTACCGGGATAACTCAGGCGTTGCGTCTGCAGCCGCCGCTGAGCCTGAACAAGCGGACGGTCAGAGCATCTTTTGGCGCCTTGCTCTCATGGAGTGCCAGGAAGCCGTTTCTCTCCTGGTACTAAACTGTTTGATAGTTTTCACGGTCTGCTGGCAGTTAAATCTGCCCCCTGGCCGAGCCTACGGAGACTTTTGGCCCTACCTGATAACGCTGCATTTTCTGGTATCATGGGCCTACTTCATGCTGCCGATGTTGTTAACCGGCAGCTCCGCCGCCATGCTCCGCATGGGTTTTGGCATTGCCGACTCCCAACCTGAAAAGCGCCTGTCTTTCAGTCTTTTCATGTTGTTGTCAGTAGCCTTTTTACCCCTCTCCTTTCTCTGCATGGTGCTGACGCCCGCCCACACAACGCTGGCTGAAATACTGACTGGACAGGAAATCCGCGAGCGTACGCGCGATTTGGTACGCCGCCGCTGATATCTTTCCAAATCCAAATTACTCTGTAATTTTTGTTAATGAAGATTGTCTTAGAGGCGCGGTAAAGGAAAAAAGATGAAAAATATAATCGCTATTGACGGACCCTCCGGGGTAGGCAAGTCAACCGCCGCCAAGCGTGTGGCGTCACTGCTGAACTGGAGCTACATGGACACCGGGGCCATGTATCGCGCCGTTACGCTGGCGCTTCTCAGGACTAACGTCTCCATTGACGATAAGACAGGGCTTAAGCGCGTTTTGGCTTCTCTTGATTATAAACAGCTGGGGGAGTTATTTTTTATAAATGGCGAAGACGTTTCAGAGGCTATACGCAATTCAGAAGTCACCAAAAACGTCTCCGCCGTCAGCGCCGATGGCAGTGTACGGGAAGCCCTGGTCAGGCTCCAGCGTGAATTGGGCAAAAATGGCAAATGGGTAGTTGACGGCAGAGACATAGGCTCCGTCGTTTTCCCCGACGCCGCACGCAAAATTTTTCTGACAGCCAGCCAGGAAGTAAGGGCGCAAAGGCGGTTTTTAGAACTTAAGGCCAAAGGAATACAGACGACTTTTGAAGAAGTGCTAAAAGACCAGGTCAGGCGCGACCACATAGACTCCACGCGGGATATAAGCCCGCTGCGCAAAGCGGACGGCGCTGTTGAACTGGATTCAAGCAATCTGAGCCTGGAAGAGGTCGTTGATATAATTATTAGCTATCAAAACTATATCCCTGCGCTTAACTCACGTACACATCGCCACTATAAAACTTGAATTGCTCCAAGCTTGAATTTGCTTGCAAATCACGGCAAAATCGCGTATAGTCAAGCCAGTAGCTTCGGAGCGCGCCGTGATCCATGTTGTTGACATTCACAAGACCTTTGTTGTCAAAGACAAAAAGACGCGCAAGAAAAAGACGATAGACGCCGTCAAGGGCATCAGCTTTCACGTTAAGCCCGGCGAAATATACGGGCTGCTCGGCCCAAACGGGGCGGGCAAGTCAACGACGCTCAGAATGATCGCCGGTCTCATGGAACCCCAGAGCGGCTCAATAACGGTTTTTGACCATGACGCAATGACGGCTTCCGAAAAAGTGCGGAGATGCATCGGCTTCTTATCAACAGACCTCGGAGTCTATGGACGCTTTACGCCCCGTGAATTGTTGAGGATTTTTGGCGAATTCCAGGGTGTTGACCCAAAAGTTGCCGAGCGCCGGGGGATGCACATGCTCGAAAGACTTGACCTCACCGATTTTGCCGACGTGAAGATGGAATCCTTTTCGTCAGGCCAAAAGCAAAAAGTGTCAATAGCCAGGGCCCTGCTGCACGACCCAAAGGCGGTGCTGTTTGACGAGCCTACGACCGGCCTGGACGTACTGACGGCAAAAACCGTTTTAGACTTATTAAAAATCATGAAGGAAGAAGAGCGCGCGGTGATTGTAAGCACCCACGTAATGCCCATGGTCGAGCAAATGTGTGACAGGGTGGGGATCATCTTTGACGGAAAACTTCATGGCGATGCGCCCCCCAAAGAAATACTCTCCCAATATGGCGTCGGTACCCTGGACGAAGTCTTCTTCAAACTGGCTGCCGATGGAGGTGTGGCATGAAAGGCGTTTGGCTGGTTTTTAAAAAAGAAATACTGGAATTTACCAAAGACCGCAAAACGATGTTTTTTACGCTTGCTGTACCGATTATTCTGTATCCGCTGCTGTTTGGCATGATTGGCAAGATGGGGCAAAGGGAAGATCAGCAGGCGCGTTCCAGCCAGACGCGCATTGCCCTCATAGACCCTTCAAATGTTATAGAATCTCTCATTCAAGCCAGGACCAACGATTTTACGCTGGTTCCCGCCCCTGAGGACGACGAAAAGGCCAGGCAGGCTATAAAGGACGATCAACTTGAGATGCTCGTTACGCTCGGGGCAAGCGCCGCGCAAGACATGGCTGAACAAAAAACGGTAGCCGTGGATGTACTCTACAACCGTGTAGAAAAAACCGGACGCGTTGCCATGAAGAGGCTGGAGGACGCCCTGCGTGAACTGAATAACGCAACGGTTCAGGACAGATTGCAAAAGCTGGGCGCATCAAGCCAGCTTGCCGCGCCCACGAGTATTCAATCGCGACAGGTTGGCGGCGAGGAGCTTCTTTTAGCCAAATTGCTGGGGACGATGTTGCCCTATATGCTGATGCTGATGCTTTTTGTAGGCTCCATGCAGCTTGGCATATATGTCACAGCCGGAGAGCGGGAGAGGGGAACGCTCATCACGCTGCTTGCCACAGGTCTTCCGCGCCACGAAATCATTTGGGGGAAATTACTCTACGTTTTCTTTATGGGGATCGTCAATTCGGTAATCAATATCGGCGCGATGACCTTTTCGATGGGGACGCTGTTTGGCGGCAGGGAAGTTAGCGATGGATACGCGGCGGTTGCTGCGGAGGAAGCGGCTCAATTGTCCGGCATTGCCGCTGTCGTGGATCCCACGGTAATTACGCTTACGCTGTTGCTGATGATTCCCCTGGGCCTGCTGTTTTCAAATTTAATCGTATTTTTAGGCGTTCAGGCCAAAAATACACAAGAGGCGGGGACGTCCATGATGCCGGTTGTCCTCCTGGTTCTTTTCCTGGGGGTCTTTTCAATGGCGCCGGGCATAGAAAAGATGGGGATTTTGCCGTATATCCCAATCGTGAACGTAAGCCTTGTCATTCGCAAACTGTTTGCTCAGCAGGCGAGTGTTATGGAGTATCTGACAGCGTTCTGTATGACAGTTGGTCTTGCCGTGCTGCTGACCTACATTTCGACTAAATTCCTGAACCGCGAATCAGCGATTTTTAAAAGCACATAAAAATTACAAATTTAAAAGAAGCTGATATAATAATAAATTGCTTGAAGCGCGAGGTGACCGATGCCAGCAAAACCAAAGCCAGCTAAATCCAAAAAAGCGGAAGGGCTTTTGGAATCTAAATTATCCATGGCCATTGAACTGATTAGCGCAAACAAAGCCGCAGAGGCGATTCCGATATTTGAGGCGGTTGCCGCTGAAGCCACAAATGTTGGCAATTTTGGCGTCGCAAGGGTTGCCGGAAATTATATAGCCCATGAGAAGCACAAAAAGACCGCGCCTATTGAAGTTGAACCCCTCCAGGAAGCCGTTTTCCTGTTGAATGACAAGCAGCCTGAAGCAGCGTTGGATAAGCTCGACATAATTCTCAAAAACGAGAATACCAACGCCAATGCCCACTATTTGAAATCATTGGCCTTTGCCAAGCTGCAAAAAACGGAGTTGGCCGCCGACAGCTTAAAAAGCGCCATTGGCATAGACCCGGCGCTGTTACACGTCTATAGGCTGGAGCCGGAATTCAAGCTGTGCCGCAGGTCACCCACATTCACCGGCTTTGAGCTAGATTAGACGTTGGCCATAGATGTTGAAGCGCCCCTGCGCGTAGTCGCGGTAGGCGGCGGAACGGGCCTGGCCGCGCTGCTCAGGGCGCTCAAGCCCAATACCGTAAGAGAAAATAATCCCTGGCGTTTAACGGGAATTGTCGCCGTTTCTGATAACGGCGGCTCATCGGGCCGTTTGCGGGAGGAGCTGGGGATAATACCCCCGGGAGATTTGCGCAACTGCCTTTCGGCCTTGGGTCTGAAAGGGTCAATCCTTGGCGACCTGCTGGATTACAGGTTTAAGGGCGATGGCGCCCTGGCCGGTCACAGTCTGGGCAATCTTATGCTTTCGGCCATGGCGGACCTGTGCGGCAGCTGGGTAGCGGCCATAAGGCAGCTTTCAAGCGTGCTTGTCACCGCCGGCAGGCTCTATCCGGCAACGCTGACCCAAATGACGCTCTGCGCCGAGGACGCCGCCGGAAATAAATTTGAAGGCGAAACCAGCATCGCCCGCTGCAACCCCCCGTTGAAGAAACTATGGCTGGAGCCCCTTGACGCCGAGCCGGTTCCGGAGGCGATTCTGGCCATTCTTAACGCCGACGTAGTGATTCTGGCGCCGGGCAGTCTGTACACAAGCACTATACCAAACCTTCTTTTTCCGGAAATCCGCGCCGCAATAGCTAGATCCGGCGCGCCGGTGGCGTATGTGGCAAACATCATGGCTGAATCCGGGGAGTGCAGCGGCTTAAACCTGGCCGACCACATTGACGCAATACAATCCTTTGGTCAAATAAAGCTGTCAGCCGTTCTTGCCAACGAAACGCCTCTTAGTCCCGATGTGCTGGAAAGGTATCTGATGGAAGGCGGGGCGCAACTATTTGCCGATGAAGACTTGCCGGATAATATTCACGGCGGCGTCCCCATTATCTCAAGACCGCTGTTGGACACAGAGGCTCTTCTGGCCAGGCACCACCCGGAGCTGTTGAACGACGCAATCAGGGAATTGCTTATTGTTCTTTGTCCATCTCTGAATCAAAATGAATAAACCAAATCTCATCGGAGAGGCTCTGTAATATTTGCTTTTTTGGAGACGCCATGTTCACATTCCGCTTGATCCCCTTAAGGCCCCTGATGCTTCTTGCCTTCGCCTGTTTTGTAGCGACTCCCGCCGCCGCGCAGAAAAAAAACACCGCCGCGGCTTCCAATACCAGTAATCAGGCCAAGGCGCTCACCCAGGAGCGGGACGCTCTGAAACAGGAATTAGATGAACTGAGACAGGAATACGCCGAGTTATCCCGCCAGCTCGACGAAGCCAACGCGCAAAGAGAACAGGCTGTGGCGGCGAGAGATCAATTAGAGACCACGCTGAGAGAAAACCAGTCAGGGGGGCAGTCCTTATTGAAAGAATTGCAGCAGACAAAGAACGATTTAAGGAATAGCAACAACAGAGTTGAATCGCTGGAAAAGGAAATTGCGTCATTGAGAACCAAAGTAGATGACGCCGCAAACCCCAGAGGGGGAGCGCTAGTTCAGCTCGGGCCTGACATCCTTCCGGCAAAGTGCCTCAACCTGCGGCGCATGACGCCGAGTGTCAAAAGGGTGTCCGGCGTCGTCGTTGTCAATTGCCTGATAAATGAATTGGGCGAGCCGGTTGACGTGCGTTTAATACAGGGCCTGCCCGGGGATGAAACAGAGTGGGTATTAAAGGCCCATGAAGCCTGCCTGGAGGCGGCAAAACGCCTGGCCTTTGAACCAGCGACTACTCTGGATGGGAGCGTCCGCCTCAAAATCTGGCAAGGCGTTGGGTTTTTATTAAATTGAGATGAAGTTCCACATTCTGACCTGGGGCTGCCAGATGAATGACCACGACACTGAAAAGATGTCGGGGCTGTTGCTCAACGCCGGTTTTTCGCCAGCCTGCGGCATTGACGACGCAGACCTGGTTTTGCTCAACACTTGTTCGGTGCGCGAAAAGGCAGCCCACAAAGTGTTTTCAGAATTGGGCAGATTAAAGGAAGCCAAAGCAAATCGCGCCAATAGCGCCAATAGTCCAATGCTCATCGGCGTCGCTGGTTGTCTGGCCCAGCAGGAAAAGGAAAAAATTTTTAAGCGCGCGCCGTACGTTGACCTGGTCATGGGAACGACGGCCCTAAAACAACTGCCCAAACTGGTCGCCGACGCTCTTTCCGGCGGGGGCCGCGTCATTGATACAAATTTCTACGCTGACAACCACTTATTTCCGCCGGAAGTGATCCAGCGCGGTCCCGCAGCCAAAGCCCTTGTGACCATCATTGAAGGCTGCAACCACGCCTGCGCCTATTGCGTTGTTCCCACAACCAGGGGCGCGGAGCGCCATCGCCCTGCGCCTGAAATATTGGCCGAAATCAGGGGCCTTGCAGAGCGCGGATATCGTGAAATAGAGCTGCTGGGCCAAAACGTGAACAGCTATCAGGGCGGGTGCGCGTTTGCCGAGCTGCTCTATCAGGTTGCCGAGATTGACGGCCTGGAGTGGATTCGCTTTACAACCAGCCACCCGATGAACTTTACGCGAGACTTAGCCCAGGCATTGGTGAATATTCCAAAAATCGCTCCATTTTTGCACATGCCCATTCAAAGCGGGTCGGATAAAATCCTGCGCCGCATGGGGCGGGGCTATACGTCCGGGGATTACATAGAGCGCGTCGGGTATCTGGGGGAATGGCGCGCTGACATGTGCCTCTCCACAGATTTCATCGTGGGCTTTCCGGGAGAAACAGACGACGATTTTGAAGCAACGATGTCTATTTTAGAAAAAATCAAATTTGACGCTTCGTTTAGCTTTATTTACAGCCCAAGGCCGGATACCCCGGCCCTTAAATTAACCGACGATATATCAGACAGCGTGAAACACGAGAGGTTGGCGAGGCTGCAAGCCCGTCAGACAGAGCTTACCCACATGAGCCATCGCCGGGAGGTGGGAAAAATAATACAAGCGCGTATAGAGAGCCAAGGCCCCATAGAGGGGCAGGGGGGTCAGGAGGGCCAGCAAAGCCAACAGAGTTACTGGCTGGCCCGCACGGCCAAGTGGCGCAACGTCCGCCTGGAAAACCCAAATAACCGCCCCGCCCCCTTTGGCCGCCTGATAAGCGCAAAAATCACAGACGCCGGGCCGCACTGGCTGAAAGGCGAAGTTGTTTGAAAAGCAGTAGGTAGTGTGAAAAGGAGAACTCTATGACAACCACCACCGTTCGTTATCAACTCTGGGCAGGCGGAGAGCCTTACATCAGAGACTACCACACGGAAGACGTTTTCCAACGCCTCGCGGTCGAGGCTGCGTTTAAAGGAAATTCCGACCTAATGTACCGCATTGAGGGCGACGACAAATTCTATCGTCTGGATATCGGCGGCATACGCAGCGAGGGTGTTAGCGTGGGCGAGCTTCAGAGCCTGTCTGATACGATGGCGGCGCTGAACAAATATATAGAAAATGTCCACAATACTCCCGATTACGTTGTCCAATACGACGCAATAGGAGATATCGTCAGCGTTGTCGCGCAGAATGTTGTTGACGGACGTCCCGTTAAGGAAACAGCGGCAAGCGCGAAAAACATAAATAGCCCGTCAATATCCAATTTTATTGATGGCGTCATAGCAGAGCGGGTATTAAACTGTTTTGCGAACAGAATGGCCTGCGAGGCAGAGGACCTTGTTGAATGCAGACGCGGATGTCCTAATATTCCTCAAACATTGCGCGAATTTTTGGCGGCCAGAGTCAATGTCTAGGTCGCGCTTGTCTTTAGAATAACTTCGACAATATTCATTCCACCACAAAGAAAGACGCTATGGATTCTCCAAATATGTAATCAGTAAAAACTTCTGCCACCCTGCCATTTTTCCACAGCACATTAACCTTGGGGTGTTTTATTCCGCCGGCTTTATAACTGTCCCTTGCGCCAAGTACATATACATTGCCGCCGACGACAAAAACACGATAGTATTCTGTTTTTATTTTTTCCAGCGTTTCCGGGTTTTCATTCCAATTCTAAATAGATTATGTAATAATTATTTTCATCGGAGGGTAATTATGGCGCGTCTGCCGAGAGGTCACGAGGTTTTGGAAAAGGCTCAGAAGCTATTGGAAAAAGCTGTTAATGCAGACGATTTGCGGATGCT
>JAISSN010000089.1 GCA_031273105.1 Holophagales bacterium
CGTAGCCATGTCCAAAATGGGCTGCTCAGCCCTGTCAAAGACGTTTTTGCTCAGGCCTCCGCCTGTTTGCCTACCTTTTATACGACAATCTACCCTCTGAAAATTGTCATCTCGCAAAATCACATAGGTTTTGCAAGTGGCTCAATACTCTCAAATTTTCAAAAATTTTTTTCTCATGTCACAAATTCCAGGCTATGGTCGTATAAAGGTGTGACGAATGGACAAAGCGCCCATTCGACATTTCAGCCATCCTTTTGGAGGAATTATGAGACAAAGATCTCTCACACTAATACTTGCGGGAATGTGCGTACCCGCGCTGACACTGTCCGTCGCCGCCGTACAGCCGGCTAAGCAGCACAGTTTTTCGTTTAATACCATGTTTCCTACTATGGAAGGTAAGATCAAGTACCAGGTCTATACAACAATTCCAGTATATGAATACTACATTCCTCCCTTTGACTCGAAACCCGAAATTCAGACTCCTTGGGAGCCGGATCCATATCCAAGTGATCCGCCGCCTTCTGTGCCAGTTCTGGTCAGTCACAATATCCAGGTTACCACCCAAACATACACACCAAAGAGAACATGCGTGGTGAAGGCGGGGTACAAATCCACTGGGATGTCATGTCTTATCCGCCTCTTTCAGAAACACACAAAACGGTCAGATTCAGCGACTATAACGCCGAACGCTTTATGACGACGATAATTGAGCCGCCAGCTCCAGTGTTCGAAACCAGTGATATTCAAGGTATTTCCAGGTATCCTGGCACTAGCGTCTGGGTTTTTGGGCCTGACGGCGCGGGCTTGACCGAAACCAGAATTCGGCTGCAGAAGCCTGAGACCAAGTCATTATACGACGTGGATTCCTACAACAACGCGCCCGGAGGCGTACCCTTAGATTTTACAATCACATCCTCCGCCCTCACGTCCGACCCGGACGGCGACGGCAGCGGCCCGCCGGAAATTATTGTCACCAGATTGCCCAGGCTCAAGGGCATTACGTCTGATGATTGATGAGGAGAATGATCATGAAATCACTTCGCTTGTTTATGTTATTGTTGCTGGTGTTGCCCGGCATTATTGGTTGTCCGGAGAATTCCAGACAGACGGGACCAAAGTATGAGGAAAGAGTTCACGCTACATTGAACGGTCAACATGGTTCTGTGGGTAGTGTAAAACAGGGAACATTTGGCATTCCTTATGAACTAATTTGTAAACATTATGGACCCCTTTCTTCAGAACCGGTACGGATGCGGTTTTCTTTCTCGGGCTATGGTAGCATTTATCATTTTGATGATGACGCATCGCCAGAAAACCTAACGCCAATGGATTTCTCTAGGGAATATACGGGAAACAGCATGAAGATACTCTATCGTCCCCCTTCAATTGACGCTCTGTCAGACGTAGATCATGCGCAATCACAATATTTTTGGTTTGACATATTATATGTAAAAGCCTTTAACAGGTATGTGAATGCGTGGCAACAAGACGCAGGGCATTTTGAATTTCATGTTTCCTCTTCTGTCGAATCTATGGAGTTTTATATAGACCATAGCCTGGGCGAAAACGAACAGGGCGGCCAGCCATCTTCTGTCACGATAGCGGCTGGCGGGACATACGAATTTAAGCTCATGGCAAAGCCAGTCCCCGCTGATGATATTCAGCTGCATAGTAGCGTGGCTGGGCTTGGCGGCTATTTGGGAGAAATCGGCGGGCTGTTGGTTGGAGAGGGGATATTAGAGCCGCACTTTACCACGTATGGAGGTGGTGGAACCTATGGACATTTTGTCTATACGTATCCCTGTAATTACACGGCGCCGGAGGATATTACATCGCCCGTGGATATTACCGCCAGATTTTCAATTTATGACCCCTGGGCCAAACAGAGGCGGGAAACAGAGGTGACATTTCATGTTGTTCCAAGATAGTTGTTATGTTTTAGGAACATCATGCTTTTTATCCAGGAAATAGCTTGAATTGCGCGGATTGAACGTCTGCGCGACACGCTTTTTTTACCTCTGAATAATCGGGAGTATATCTTTATGAAAAAGTCACTAACGGCGGTTGTGGTGTCTCTTGCGTTTGCGCTTATGGCCTGCAAGGGCATAGACGCAAACGTCAACGCCAGCGTAAAGCGCGATGATGTTTATGTGGTTGGAGAGATAGGCGCGCTCTGGAAAAATGGCGTAATTCAGCGACTTTCCGGCGAAGGGGGCGAGCCTGGCTATGTCACCGCCAATTCTGTATTTGTGTCAGGCGACGATATCTATGTGGCTGGGGAAGAGCGCCTGCCCCAGCTGGGCGGCAAGATAGCCATGCTTTGGAAAAATGGCGAAGGAAGGCGCCTTAGCGGTGAAAACGCCATTGGCGCCGCCAAGTCGGTTTTCGTGTCAAAGGGCAATGTCTATGTGGCCGGGCATGAAGAAAACAAAGACGGCATAGACGTCGCTACGCTGTGGGTGAATGGCGTTCCACGGCGCCTTGGCGATGGAAGCGAAAGCACAAACGCGTATTCAGTATTTGTATCGGGCGATAACGTATATGTAGCCGGGAGCGAAGAAAACTACTTTGCCACGCTGTGGATAAATGGCGTCCCGCAACGCCTTGATAATGACAGCGGGTATGTTTTTTCCCGTTACGCGCGCGCGGATTCAGTATTTGTATCAGGCGACGACGTGTATGTGGCTGGAACAGACTGGATTGGCGCGCCCCGCGCCTTATTATGGAAAAATAGTTCGCTCCAGGTTCTTCAAGTGACCGCGGACGCTTCATCGGTTTTTGTGTCTGGCGGTGATGTTTATGTAGCGGGAAATGAGCGGAACGAAGACGGGATATTCATTGCGCTGCTTTGGAAAAATGGTATCGTTAAAAGGCTCAGCGAAGGAAACAACAACAACGCCTACGCGCATTCTGTTTATGTGTCTGGCGGCGATGCGTATGTGGCGGGGTATGAAGAGGACGCAACAGGAACGCCTATTCCAACACTGTGGAAAAACGGCGTGGCGCATAGTCTGAAAGAATCGGGCTTCACGGGGGTTGCCCGCTCCGTTTTTGCGAGTGGAGGGGAATAAAGAGCAAAAGCTACGGCAGAGCAGAGTTGCGGAGGATTGTCATCCTCCACTATTTCAAAGTCCTAAAAAAAGCCGATCTGTAAGCTAGAGCAGTTTAACTTTGAATGATATAGTCGTTTAACTTGTGGAGCGGAACACGTTTTCTTGGTTTAATCAAGGCGCATAAGTTTCGTTCCACTCCGTAGCTGAGGCATATGCGCAATTTTATCAGGATTGTTGAGGGAATCCCGATTCAGAAACGGGATAACCTCTCCGCTTCAAAGGCCGTGCGGAGCGGCTCCAGTATGGGTTCAATCTGGCCCTGCATAAAGGTTTCCAGTTGATGAATGGTGACGTTTATCCGGTGGTCCGTGACCCGGCTTTGGGGAAAGTTATAGGTTCTTATCTTTTCAGAGCGGTCTCCGCTACCCACCTGCGATTTTCTTAGCGCGGACGTTTGCGCGCCTTGTTCCTGCATGACTTTTTCCAGCAGGCGGGAACGCAATACGGTCATGGCTTTTGCCAGGTTTTTCAACTTGCTGCGCTCGTCCTGGCATTGAACCACGGTGTTTGTGGGCAGATGCGTGATGCGGACAGCCGAATACGTAGTATTGACGCCCTGACCGCCCTTGCCGCCGGAACAGAATTCGTCTATGCGGAGGTCTTTTTCGTTTATTTGGACATCAACTTCTTCGGCCTCGGGCATTACGGCTACCGTTGCGGCGGAGGTATGCACCCTGCCCTGGCTCTCGGTCTTGGGAACGCGCTGTACCCTATGAACGCCGGATTCAAAGCGGAACAGGCTATATGCGCCGTCGCCTTCAATTTGGGCGATGACTTCTTTCAGGCCACCCATGTCCGCTTCGTTTTCGTCCAGTACTGACACATTAAAGCCGCGTCGCTCCGCAAACCTCACGTACATCCTGAACAGCTCTCCAGCAAACAAGGCAGCTTCCTCGCCGCCCGTACCCGCCCTGACCTCAAGAATCACGTTGCGGGCGTCTTTGGGGTCTTTAGGCGCCAGCAGACGCTTGAGGGTTTCCTCGCCATCCTGAATTGATTTTTTTAACTCCGGTATTTCGTCCTGCGCCATTTCCTTTAAGTCGGAATCCATGTCGCGGTCAAAAACGATTGACTCGGCTTCTTCTAATTGTTTAATAAAATTGCGCTGGTCTGACCAGGCTTTGACAACAGGCTCCAGCTCAGCCCTTAGGCGCGTCAGGTCTCTTAGTCGTTTGGGGTCGCTGACGCAGGCCGGGTCTTGTAGCTGCGCCTCGACTTCCTGAAACCTGGCCTCAAGCGTCTCAAGCTGTTCTTCCATTATGTTCCTTTCACGGCTTCGCGTCTGGATCCATTAAATCTGACGACCATAAACAAAGAAAACGGGCCGACGGTAATCGGCCCGTTCCCAGGGATGGCGGCGCTACTGGTTTGCGCTAACTTTTGCGTATTTCTTGTGGAATTTTTCCACACGGCCCGTGAGGGCGACTTCGCGCTGCTTGCCGGTGTAAAAGGGATGGCATGTAGCGCAGGTTTCAACACGCATTTCCGGCTTTGTGGAGCGGGTTGGAAACTCATTGCCACAAGCGCATCTGACGGTGACAACGTGCATTTTTGGATGAATATCCGGCTTCATGTAGGTACCTCCGGGAACCGACCGCAGACCAAAATTGCCTGCGGCTTGTTCATACAAGAAAATAATCCTACACCAGAAAAACAAATTGGGCAAGCGGTATAATTTTTTGGATGCTCATAGATGCCCATTGCCACCTGACAGGCAGCTATCAAAAAGATATTGACATAGAAGCCGTATTGGGCCGCGCCCGCCTTGCGGGTGTGTGCGGATTAATCGCCGTTGGGACTGATTTGGAAGATTCCAAAAACGTATTAAAACTGGCCCAATCAAATGACAACATCCGCGCGTCTCTGGGAATCCATCCCCATGACGCTAAGACATGGGATTCCAATACAGAACAGGGGTTATGCGCACTCTTTGAGTCGCCGCTGGCGCTCTTTATGGGGGAAACGGGTCTGGACTGGCATTACGATTTGAGTTCCAGGGAGCAGCAGGAGTATGTGTTCCGCGCCCAAATACGGTTGGCGAAAGTGTTAAAAAAACCTCTCATGATCCACACTCGTTCAGCGCCAGAGGCCACGTTGCGGGTTTTAGAAGAAGAGGGCGCGTCCATGGTTGGCGGCGTTTTTCATTGTTTTTCCGAAGACCTGGCCTTTGCCAAAAGAGCCGTTGACTTAGGCTTTTATATCAGTTTTTCAGGCGTCCTGACCTTTCCCAAAAAAACTGAAGCCATAAGGGAAGCGGCTATTTGGGCTCCTGAAAATAGAATCCTGGTGGAGACAGACGCGCCGTTTCTGGCGCCAATCCCGTATCGTGGCAAGCGCAACGAACCCGCGCTGGTGACGCACACGGCAAAATGCCTGGCCGAACTGCGCGGATGCGATATATCACGCATATATAATGTTACCAGTGATAATATCAGGGCGCTCACGGGTTGGGGTTTTAGTCAATAATGACAATATGGTGTTTTTGCCGTGAAACCATAGAAAAGTCATATTGCAAAGAAAATTGCCCTTGAGATAATATGTAAGTTTGGGGTTTTTATCATGAAAAAGCTTCTCTATCACTTCATCGCGATCATTATGGCCATGATATTTACGATTGCTTTTATTGCCTGCGGAGGAGGAGGCAAAGGCGATGTCAGCGTAACAAGCGTTACGGTGACGCCGAAAATAGTAACCATACCCATAGACGGCGCACGGCAACTCAATCACACGGTTGCGCCAGGCAACGCTAAAAATAAAGAGGTAACATGGTCTGCCAACTACCCGAACATAGCAGATGTTTCGCCAACCGGCCTTGTTACAGGTAAAGCCTATGGCAACGCCAGAATCACGGTGACGACCGCTGACGGAAACAAAACGGACTACTGCGACGTGACCGTTGGCATCCCTGTCACGGGCGTTACTGTGACGCCTTCAACGTTAAGCATGACCGCAGGCGCGGCGCCGCAACAGCTAACGGCAAACGTGCTGCCCGCTAACGCAGCAAACAAAAACGTTACCTGGACGAGCAGCAACGGTAATGTGACGCTCGCGCCAAACAGCCTTGCGGCAACCGTAACAGGCGTAACCCCAGGTTCCGCCACAATCACCGTGACAACCGAAGATGGCGGCCATACTGGAACCTGCGTCGTAACCATTACCGCTGCCCCTGCAGTAGTAGCCGTCGCGGGCGTTACGGTGACGCCGCCAACGGCAAGCATACCCGTAGGTCTTACCCAACAGATCACGGCAAACGTGCTGCCCGCTGACGCAACAAACAAAAACGTTACCTGGAGTAGTAGCAGCAGCAACGTGGCGCTCGCGCCAAACGGCATTACGGCGACCGTAACGGGCGTAACCCCAGGTTCCGCCACAATCACCGTGACAACAGAGGATGGCGGTAAAACGGCAAGCTGCAACGTGAACGTATCTGAGTTCGGCGAGCCGGTTGTTTATGTGGCGGGAACAATATATGTGCCTTTCGCCATGGTAGCCGTGTATTGGAAAGACGCCGAGCGCAAAGACCTCGTGCCTCAGGAGTATATTGATGGATACGTTTTTTCGGAAGGTAATTCAATTTTTGTGGACGACACAGGCAATGTCTATGTGGCCGGACGACATGACTATCATCCGGATGCCGATTGGACTAACAACGCTGTTCTATGGAAAAATGATTTTGCGGGAATGCAGATTTTGGCATGGGGATCCAACACCGCGGACAACCACTGGACAGATGAATTTGCTTATTCTGTCTTTGTGTCCGGCGGCACAGTGTATGTTGCGGGAACCGCTGAGGTTTGGGATTGGGATACATTAAGAAATTATTATGTTCCCAGGCTCTATACAAATGGAACGCAGGCTACTCTAAGCTCCGACTCTGAAAATGCCGAAGCTTTGAGCGTCTTTGTATCTGGCGGCGCAGCGTATGTCGCGGGAACCGATTATTCCAATACCGCTTCTTATGCTGCCTGTTGGGAAGGAAGCTCGCGGAGTCACATGTCAGGTAACACCCCTGCGAGGGGTGACGCAATTTATGTATCCGGCGCGGACAAGTATATATGCGGGGCGGCAAGAAATGACGGCGTTCAGCAGGCTACGGTCTGGAAGGATGGCAACGTGTTATTCACCTATCCCAATCCGCCAGGATATGATTATGGCTGGGCCCATTCAATCTATGTGGATGGTAATGATGTTTACGCGGCTGTAGAATATGGCAATGATGACGCCAGTACAGCCGTGGTAATGAAAAACGGAGACGCCCTGCATCAGCTTGTTCCCGCAACGTCTTCCGGATACCCTATGTCTATATTTGTATTCAACGGCGTCGTGTACGTAGCGGGAACTGAAGTGGTTCGCGAAATTTGGCGGGCCACGCTATGGGTTGACGGTCAAGCTATCCGCCTTGATGTGGGAGATAACGCTGTAAATTCCATTGCTAACTCCGTATTTGTTCGTCAATAGAGACGTCCAAAAGGAATGGGCTGTATTGTTCTTAATGTTTGTAATTTGAGCCGCTTGTAAAACCCTTGAAAGCGGCAATGGCGCATTTTCGTTGAAGTTGCAAAACGGAAGTTTTGCAACTGGCTTGATGTAATAAACCTCAGCAAAAAATTCTGAACGCGAAATTGAGTCAAGGGGAATAATGGTTTTATCAAATTCCCGGACGCGCATCGTTTTTAATTCTAAAAATAGGTTGAGGGGTTGAGATTGTTGACAGCTTTTTGAATCAAAATCGCGCTTTTCAATTTTGATTTAGAAACGAAATAAAGTTAGGTCCAGCAATTTTCAATCAGTGTTAAAAACAGGGCAAGCCCTGTTTTTAACACTGATTGATCATACTTTATTTCACCTGCACGGGCTTTTTGCCCTCGTATCCTTCAAGGCCGGCCTCAAAATAATAGACTATCTCGCCTTTTTTATTGATGAAGCAGGGCAGGTTTATGCTCTTTTCCTTCAGGCGCGGCTCGTTGTTAATCATAACCTGGCAAAACATCAAGCCGCCTTCGGTCATGCCGTGCAGGCTCACGCTCCCGCCATCGGCGTCAACGCAATTATACAGGATAGTACCATTGGGGGCAAAGACGTCGCCGGGGCCAATGCCGCTCTGGTTGAGCGTCTGGCTCCCGTTTGGGAAATCAATTCCCCATACCCTATCCAAGACGTTTCCAGAAAGCATTGAAAAGTTGCACACGCCAAAGCCATTGCCGCCATAGTAAAAGTCCGCCGTCAGATTGCGTACTTCTTCAAACTTGTCGTTAATGACATAAAGCTTTTCGCAGCCCGTACCGACCAGCGCAAAGCCGCCGTGGAATTCGTTCAGGTTCCACTTTTTACTCTCTATAACCCTTTTGCCGGTTTTGTCTATGTAGGCCATTTCATAATCGCTTTCATTGTCGCCAATCCTCACGGCGGCCAAGCCTTCGCTGAAACGCCCCGGCCTTAGCCTATATGTGGCGGGAATAACCATCTTGCCCGTCGGGTCTATAAAACCCCATTTGCCATCCGCGGTCAGGACGGCGGCCAGCCCCTCGCTGAAATTCAGGGCCTTGTCAAATGCCGGCTTTATTACAATTGCCCCATTAGCGTCGGCATAGCCATATTTTTTCAGTTCGGCGTTGTAGTACGCGCGCCGCTTTTCCCTCAAGGGATAAACGGTCATGTCGCCGAAAGTGCCTGTCTGCTTACTTGTAAGCTGAGGGAATGCGTTTTTGCCGTCTTTGTCAATGAAGGACTGGGTAGAACTCATCATGTTCCCCCTCTGAACCAGGGCGTATCCTTCCACAAAACCGGAGGCGGCAAAAACATCATTGGGCATCCCCACCGCATTTTTTGTCCCGGTGGGAAAATCGCGGTATTTGCCGTCCGGGTAAATGATGAAGGGTAATGGCGCGTAATCATCGGGCTTTGTGCGCCAGGCCATCATCGCGCCGCCAGAAAAATAGGCAGAATTGGCATCGTTTCCGCGTGTGAAGCTGAAGTCCGTCCCCCATACGTATTCGCCGCTGTCCGCTTTGACGTACATCATTTGGGGATATTTGGCGATAGCAATCAATCCTTCGCGGATTTCGGGGAAAACGTAACCTTCTTTAGGTATGACGATTTTTTTGCTTTGCTCCGTAAAAATGGGCTTTAGCGTCGTCTGCGCCTTCTGTGCCTGCGGGCCGGACGCGGCTTTCTGGCCGCTTCCGGCCAGGCTTTTAGCCTGTTCTTCCTGGCCAGGGGTTTTGTCTGTCACGCTATCGGTGGTTTTCTCCCCCTTATTTTCGATTTTTTCCTTGACCTCCTTGGCCTTGTCTCCCAGCTTCTTTAGTAAGCCCTGGCTTGCCAGAGGCGTGGAAGCCGCCGTTAGCGCGGCTATTGCTATCAGGGCGGAGATGTACTTTCCCATTGTATTCCTCCTTTAGGACATGGAAAGAGTTGCGGGGCTGGCCCAAAAGCGGGCGGCCCCATTTTGAAATGATGGGTTTAGCTGTGCAGTACGCCAAATCAACTCAATCTGCCTAGACGGACATTCAACAATTCCCGCGTTGCCGCCATAACAAAGAGCTGCCAGCTTTTTCTGAAAAACTCTATTTATAAAACATTTATTTATAAAACGTTTATTGTGGGGGGGGGGGGGGTAATGAATAATTTATTAGAATATTTAACAAACTATTTATGGCGCTTTTTGGCTCATCGCCGCCGGGCGGCCTGTTTTCTATGCAAAATCCCGAAAACATGAGGGGCTCAACACCTTTGAATGAGTGAATCGCATCCATACGATACCTAATTGCGCTTGTCTGGAGCCAGCTTGCGCCAACCGTTCCTATGCAGGAGCTTATATACGGATGCCAGGGAAATTCTGCGGCCCATATGTTCTTCCAGCGCTTCATGTATCCCACTGACTACCAGTACTCCTCCCTGGACCGCATTTCCGAAAAATGGAGCAAGGAAGGCTCTTTCTTCTTCTTTAGACATGTGCGCCCTGTTCCTGGTCTTATTGGATGGTTTTTGCAATAGCCCCCCGCTGCGAATAAAGCCGTTTCTCGCTTTTGTAGTCCACCGGACGCTTCTCCCTATCGCAATTGCCGTTTCTTGCGTTGTCAACCCATATGCAAGCGGGAAAACAACTGCCTGAAGCACTCGCAAATCATCGGCTTCTTTTGCTTTTGTCAACAACTCTTTGGCTTTCTCCAAAACTTCATGACCCCCAGGCAAACGTGCCATAACTATCTCCTGTTGAAAAATAATTATAGCATATTATATGTAGAAATGGAATAGTCAATCATCGGCAGCTTTAATCCCTTTTCTTTGGCTGTCTTTTTGGCTAATTCGTATCCGGCGTCGGCGTGGCGCATTACGCCAGTTCCGCAGTCGTTCCAGAGTACGCGCTCCAGGCGTTTCGCGGCTTGTTCCGTACCGTCGGCCACTATGACCACACCTGAATGCTGGCTGTAGCCCATGCCGACGCCGCCGCCGTGGTGAAAGCTGACCCAGGTGGCGCCGCCCGCTGCGTTGAGCATGGCGTTGAGCAGGGGCCAGTCGGAGACGGCGTCCGTGCCGTCCATCATGCTCTCGGTTTCCCTGTTTGGGCTGGCGACGCTTCCCGTGTCCAGGTGGTCGCGGCCAATGACGATGGGCGCTTTTAACTCGCCCGTCTTAACCATCTCGTTGAAGGCCAGACCGGCCAGGTGGCGCTCGCCGAGGCCCAGCCAGCAGATGCGGGCGGGCAGCCCCTGAAAACTGATGCGTTCCCGCGCCATGTCCAGCCAGCGATGAACGCGTTTATTCTGTGGAAAAATCTCCTTGATTCTGGCGTCTGTCTTGTAAATATCCTCGGGGTCGCCGCTCAGGGCGACCCAGCGGAAAGGCCCCTTGCCTTCGCAAAACAACGGCCTGATATAGGCAGGGACAAAGCCCGGAAAGTCAAAGGCGTTGGCGACGCCATTATCCAGCGCAACCTGGCGTATATTGTTGCCGTAGTCAACCACGGCGCATCCCAATGCCTTAAAATCCAGCATGGCCTTAACATGTATGGCGCATGATTTTCCGGCGGCGGCCTTTATCTCATCGTGTTTTGCAGAATCCAGTTGGGCGGCCTTCCACTGCTCCACGCTCCAGCCAGCGGGCAAGTAGCCATGCACCAAATCGTGAGCGCTGGTCTGGTCTGTGACGATCTCAGGCTTAGGGGCGCTTTCATTTTTGACGCGATTCACCAGTTCAGGCAACACCTCGGCGGCGTTGCCCAGCAGAGCTATGGAAACGGCTTCTTTTTTGGCTGTGCGCGCCTTGATGAGTTCAATGGCGTGATCCATATTTTTAGCCTGGACATCAACGTAGCGGGTGCGAAGACGAAAGTCTATGCTGGTCTGCTGGCACTCGACTATCAAGCTCACTGCGCCCGCAAAGGTTGCCGCAAGGGGCTGGGCGCCGCCCATGCCGCCAAGGCCGGCGGTTAAAATCCACTTGCCGCTTAAATCACCGCCGCAGTGCTGACGGCCGGCTTCCGCAAAGGTTTCATACGTCCCCTGCACTATCCCCTGTGCGCCGATATAAATCCAACTGCCGGCCGTCATCTGGCCATACATGAACAGGCCCCTGCGGTCTAATTCATTAAAGTGTTCCCAGTTGGCCCACTTTGGCACCAGGTTGGAGTTGGCTATCAAGACCCTGGGGCTGTCAGGAGTGCTTTTCCATACGCCAACGGGCTTGCCGGATTGAATCAGGAGGGTTTCGTCTTCTTCCAGATTTTTCAGGCACTCCAGAATTGCGTCGAAACAGGCCCAATTCCTGGCGGCCCGCCCGATACCGCCATAGACTACCAGGCTCTTTGGATTTTCGGCCACGTCGGGGTCTAAGTTATTTTGAATCATGCGGTAAGCCGCTTCGCTGAGCCAGTTCTTACAATGCAGTTCATTGCCGCGCGGAGCGCGGATCACGCGGCTTTCATCTCTGCGGGGGTCTGTAGCGGACACGGGGCCTCCAAAGTATGAATTATACCAAGCCTTCAACTATGGCGATTTCTTCATGCGTGAGGCCATGGACGGCATAGACCATGTTGTCAAGTTCAAAGTC
>JAISSN010000093.1 GCA_031273105.1 Holophagales bacterium
AGCCTGAACAAAGTCATGGATGGTTTTATTCCCGACATATTGGCCAAGTCGGCTATAAAACTTCACAACGAAGGCGCTGAGTGGAGCGGTTTAAAAGACGCCGTTTATTCCGCCATCACCGTTAAGGGCGATGTTTCAGAGCTTTATAAAGCCTTTGGCACCCATTGGCTAAAATCAGGAAAAGAAGCCCGTGATGTCTCAGAAGTAAAAGACCGCATCCAATGGGACTATATACCCCTAAAAGACCAACTGATCCATCTTGAAAAATACGGGGGCCTGTGGGGGATAGCCGAAAATCAGCGAAACAGGCTGATTTCCCAGGTTCTGGAAAAGCAGCCGCCGGATTTTTCTCATAACATGCTCGAAAAAATTATTTACGCTGTCGCCAACGGAGACGCCGCTCTTCGTGAAAACGCCGCCAGAACCTTAGAATTTATAGCTTCTTCTTTTGAGACAAGTTCTATTTCCAAAGAAGCCAGGAAACAGGTTGTTAAATCGTTGGTAGCTAATTTCGGCAGGGAGCCGGAAGCCCAGATAATAGCTTCTGCCTACAGGGGCTTGATACATGCGATTACGGCGTATATCAAAAGCAATGAATTTTCACTGGCGACAGAAATACTGGCAGCCCTTGACAGATGTTGCGCCTCTGGGCCGCCGACCTCTTCTAAAGCGCGCTTAGTTGCAAACATCAAGTCCCACTTATGCGCAAGGGCAAATGTTGAACCGGTTATACAGAGTTATTTTGAATTGGGCGCCGATTATTTTAACGGAACTGCGTTGCCCTGGCTGAAGGCGCTGGGCGTTGGCGCGGTTGAATTTCTGATGGAAATGCTCTCTGAAGAAAGTGACCGCCGCCGCCGCGGTCAGATCATGGATTCTATTCGCTCTTTTGGCAATGACATTCTCTCCGAGCTGGTTAAATACCTCGACTCAGGCCGATGGTACGTAGTCAGAAATACTCTGATACTAATAGCCGAGATGGCTGACCAATCCTGTTACGCGGGTGTGGTCAAGTGCCTCCAGCATCCAGACTTGAGGGTAAAAAAGACGGCGGCGCGGACGCTCTGGCGCGGCTTTGGAAAACAGGCCGTCGGGCCGTTCCTGAGGATTATTAATGACGCCGAGCCTGAAATCTTTGAGGAAATACTTTTCGGATTAGCCCATATACCTGCGCCGGAGGCCATTCCGGCTGCCCTCGGCTACGCCGTTGAAACAAACAATCCCGACCGTCTGAGGGCAATGGCGCTGAATGTATTGGTTGCAAACCCGTCTCGTGAATCGCTTCCGGTTTTAATAGAGTTTGTAAAGCGCAAGGGCCGCATCATCACTACAGCCGAACCTCTTGAAATCCGCATTGCCGCGGCAAAGGCCATGGCGGCTTGCGGACAGGAAGGAAGGGACAAACTCATAGAAATAGTTAATTCAGAGCCAAGCGGCGTTGACAGGGATGAACTCAGCAGAATTCTGGAATCATAATGTCGAACGCCACCGACCAGCCTCAATTGACCGAACCGCCTCAGTTGACCGAACAGCGTCAGTTGATGGAGGCGTTTGCCGCCTTTACGGCAGCTTCGGAACAATTACAGGCCCGCTACGAATTGTTGCAAAAGCAGTTGGAGTTACTGCAAAACGAGTTTCAAACCGTGCTGGAAGCCGTCCCGTTTGCTATATGGGTACTGGGTGAGAATGGGGAGCCCCGCTTCTCAAATCGCCCAGAAGCCCTGCCCGGCACATTTTTGGACGGCCCACCGCCCTGGGAACCCGGCTCGCCCAACGGCCTGAGGCGCTTCAAAGACATTGAAGGCATGGAACACTTTCTGGAGCAAGAGGCCAGGTCAACGGTGGCAGGCCAGATAGTAATACTCCGCAACGTCACGGAACAGCATCTTCGCGCGCAACAGGCCACCAGGGAAGAACGCCTACAAGCAATGGGCATGATGGCCGCAGAGCTGGCCCATGAAATAAGAAACCCCTTGGGCAGCCTTACACTATTTGCCGGGATGTTGGTAGAGGACCTTCAATCCAACCCTGAACCCCTGGAGCTATCGCGCAAAGTACAGGAAGGCGTTCAGCGTCTCAACACTCTGGTCACAAATATCCTCACCTTCAGCCGCGACCTGACGCCCAGGCCCTCCGCCATTCACCTTAAAGCTTTTTGGGAAGACGCAAAATCGGCCATAGGCGTACCTGACGGGCTGGAATGGCGCAATAAAATTCCGGCATACGCAACGTGGTACGCGGACCAGGACCTACTAAGGCAAGTAGCCGTAAACCTACTGCAAAACGCTCTGCGGGCTATGGAAAAAACGCCACAGCCCAGACTTTCACTAATGGCGTCAAAAGAAACCATTGATTCCAAACCACACTGGCACGTTGCTTTAGAAGATACCGGTTGCGGCATACCAAGCGAATCCCTGCCCCGCATCTTCGACCCCTTTTATTCAACCTTTAGAAAAGGAACAGGATTGGGCCTGGCCGTGAGCCATAGAATCATCACAGCCCATAACGGCCTGTTGCACGTTGAAAGCGAGATAGGGCGCGGGACAACGATACGGTTAAGGCTCAGCGCGTGTGAATGATTTATTCCATTGCTGCTTCAAAATTGCTTGAGCGCCAAAACCAATAAAGGTCGCCTCAACCAGCGCCGCCAGAAGCATCCAGGCCGCTATGGGCGAATCGCCCATGCCGTAAGAGTGCAGGCCAGATGCCAAGACGAAGTTGACGCCCAGGTAGGTCATTAAAATTGTCTGGAAGGCCAAAATACTTAACGCCGCCACGCCAAACTTGCCTATAAAGCGGCCAGCTTTAGCGTGGATAATGGCCATGTAAGCCAGGAAAGCCACTAAAGACCAGACTTCCTTTGGATCCCAGCCCCAGTACCTTCCCCAGGAAAAAGCCGCCCACATTGAGCCTGTTAATATCCCTGCCAACAGAAAAATCGCGCCCACAAAGTTATACCAGTAGAGCATGTCATAAAAGCGATCGGCTAAATCCCGGCGCCTGGGGCAGAACATCCAAACGCCAACTTGCATGTGGGCGGCGACGACGCCGAGGGACAACACGGCGTAGCCAACCATGATTATGGGTACATGGATGGCAAGCCAGGGAGTTCCGGCCAAAACAGGGGCAATTGGGTGAATAAAGTGATCCATGGGTAATAAATCGGTCATTAGCATTGCCAGGGCCGCCATGACGGCCGCGTTAAGCACCACAATCCGGTTACGCAACAGGCCATAGGCGACAACGGCAAACAAGCCCACGCCCCAGGCTAGAAACAACATGGATTCATACATGTTTGCGGCGGGTATTCTTTCACCGGCCTGCCAGCGCAGGATTATGCCCCAGCTCATCGCGGCAAATCCGCATATCAGTAGCGCAAACGCAGCTATATCCAACCAGCGGCGCTTTTTGACCCAAGCCGTTATAGAAAATGTCAGGGAACATAGCATGATGACCCAGGAAATACGCGGGGTATTTAATTTATTATAGAGTATCTCGCCGTTGATCTTTTCCGCGTCGGGCCACCCCGCCAGGCGCGAGCCGTCTAATAGCCTCGAAAGCGAATCGCTCGAAATAACCTCCGGCGCTTGCCAGGCGGCATTTGGCTCGCCGGGAACCGGTATGGGGCGTATGGTTTGGCCGGATAGTAAGCCATCCATCAAGCTGAGACGTTCCTCCAAACTTAGAGCCGCCTTGATGGTTTTGTTGGAGGGTATCCCCTGCGCCCTGTATTGCTGGAACAAGTTCAACTGCTGTAAAAAACCCTGGTTTTGAATCAACTGTATAAAGGAAGCGTATTTTGTGGAGGCAGGATAGCCCATGGCAATGGCTAAATCAGTGGAGCCGATTTTGATATTATTAGAATTGGCGGCATTTTCAGGGTTGTTGAGCCACTGAGCCACGGTTAATACAGGCGCTTCACCCTGCCATCTGCTGCCGCCTGTGATCTTTTTCACCATTTCCCTGGCAAAGGTGTCAAAGGGCATGGCCCTGCCGTCGTGCTGCACGGGCAGTTGGGCCAGACGCGACGGTAAGATTGGCGATAATACCCGGGCTGAGGCAACAGGCGCGGTTTGTGTTTGCTCCTGGGCAATTAAAGAGGGCGCAAACAACAGGATGGTTAATATCAATATCGGAGCCGCCATCGTTTTGGTCGCTTCTTTCCTGACGGGCCTTGCCCGGTTGACCAACGTCCACACCAAGCCTGCTAACAGCGTAATATAACCCGTAAAAACGATGTTTTTGCCGGGGTCTTTAGAAACAGAAAGCACCGCGGCCTCTCTTCCGTGGTTTTGCTGGTAGCTGGACTGAAACAGCGAATAGCCTCTGTAGCTCAGTTCGTTGTTCATCCATATCTTCGCTGAAAAAGAGCGCCCGCCCTGCTGCTTGTCGGTTACTTGGACATAGCTGGTATAGCCGGATGGCTTGTTGGTTCCCGGATAGGTATCCAGAACGAAGTCGTCCAGCCTCACCGTAAAGGGCAGTTCAAAGGACGATAGAACACAGCACCCATCGGTATCATGTTTAACCACCGTTGAGCCGCTATCGCCCTCCCATAAAGACAGACTTCCCTCAATTTTGAAAAAATACGTGACTGCGGCGCCCAGCATGATAATCACTAGCGAGGCGTGGGTTATGGCGTAGCCAATGCGGCCTTTGTTCCAGGGGAATAGCTCAACCAGCGACATGGCGAGGTTGATAACTAGCAGAGATTGCAGTCCGAGGAACCACCAGGAGTAATAGACCCATTTGCCGGCGGTCTCGGCGTCTGTGCGCGACTCGACTATCGTCCCGACGGCAAGGCCGATCAGGAGCAACACCAACAGCCCAATCGCCAGTTTTAGCGAAGCAAGAAAGCGAAAAGTCCTATCCATTACAACCCCAGCAGCGCCCTAGCTTCGGCCTCCATGCGGTCTAACAGCGCGGCGTCGGTGCGGCTTTGCAGATAGACTTTCAGCTTAGGCTCTGTCCCGCTGGGACGCAGGGCCATGAAAGCGCCTGATTTTAGGCGGAATTTCAAAACGTTGCTGAATTCTATTGGGCGGGCGATGTCTTTGCTGTCGGGGCGATCCAGAATCGGCTCGGCGCCGCCGTTTTCATAGTGTTTGCACACGGCGTAGTCTTCCAAGCTGATTATGGCTTCACCAGCAATGGCGCTCAATCCTGCGTTGCGGATACGCTCCATCGCCGCGGCGAATCTCTGGAGGCCGCCTGGGCTTGGGTCTTCTAAGTTGACCATGCGGCTGTAGAAAACGCCAACCCGCTTTTGAAGTTCAACAATGGCTTCAATGAGGTTCATGCCGAGGGTCTTGTAGTAGCCGACCATCTCCCCAAACAGCAGGGCCGCCGTGACGCCGTCTTTGTCGCGTAGCGAGTGGTCGGGCAGGCTGCCTATGCTCTCTTCCGCGCCAAAGGCGTATGTCTCGCCGTTGGCCTCCAGCCTGTTCATCGCCACGGCGATGTTTTTGAAACCGGTGAGACACCAGACCATTTTGAGTCCGTGGTATTTAGCCGTCTCCGCCAAAAAGTCGCTGGTGACGACGGTCGTCACCACGCAACCCTTGACGCCTTTAAAACGCGCCAGATAATCAAGGGCAAGCGCGGCCATGTCATTGCCCGTCATTTGAACCCAGTCCCCCCTTTGCCTGATGACCACGCCAAGGCGGTCGGCGTCGGGATCATTCGCCAGGATGGCGTCGGCCCCGATGCGGTTTGCGTCTTCAATCGTCACGCGAAATGCGGCCATTTCTTCGGGGTTGGGCCGCGGCGCGGTTGGAAAGTTGCCGTCCTGAACCATCTGGGCCTCGCACACATGCAGCGGAAGCCCCGCCCTCTTAAATACTTCCGGCACAAAGGCCGCGCCGGTGCCGTGAAAGGGCGTGAACAACAACTTGGCCGGTTCAAAGGGGCTTGGGTTCAACCTGTAGCCGGAACTCATCTGAAAAAACGCTTCTTCAATTTCCTTTGGTATGGCCTGTATCCTTGAATCACAGTCCGCCTGGGGCGGCTCGGGGATGAGGGGCAGGGCGTTCATGGCAGATTCGACCTCTCCGTCCCAGGGGGCGACCAACTGTCCGCCCTTATCGTCGTATGCCTTATAGCCGTTGTATTCCTTTGGGTTATGAGACGCCGTGATGATCACGCCGCAGGCGGTTTCAAGCTTTCGCATGGCAAAGCAGAGAAAGGGCGTCGGCAGGGGGCGCTCTCCCAAAAAGACGTCAAAACCGGCGGCTGCCAGTACCCGAGCGACTTCAAGGGCAAATTCAGCGGATTGATTGCGGGTGTCAAAGCCAACAACAGCTTTCAGGGCCTTTAGTTTCCCTGACGCGCGCTTTTTTGCTATGTCGGCCAGGGCCATCGTAGCGCGCCTCACGTTGGGCTTGTTCATTCGCCGCAGGCCCGCCGCCATGAGGCCGCGAAGCCCGGCTGTGCCAAAGGAGAGCGGCTCGGAAAACCTGTCTTCTAATTCTATCTTCGCGCGATCATCATTTTTTGCCGCGTTTATCAGAGCCTCCAAATCCGCCTTCAACTCAGGCTCTAAATGCGGTGAGGCCAGGTAGGCCAGGGCAGCGTCAGACATCAAATTACCTCCAGAGTAATAGCAAACCAATCAGGCAAATAATTGCCAAAGCAAAAAACGCTTATAGAAAGGATAATCTGATAGCAAGCGGCATTCAATCAATATTGAGAGCTGCTCAAATACGCAACTGCGCCGTCCTGGGGTATTGCCTCCTGAAGCCCTTTGTTTAAATCTTTAACGGTGATTATGCCTTGATCTATCTCGCTGTCGCCCAGGATCATAGCTAGTTGAAAGCCCCGCCTGTTTGCGGTTTGCAGGGCCTTTTTTAGGGTAATACTCCTGGTTTCCAGTTGAATGTCCATACCTGCCTTCCGCCATTCCCGGGCCAGTACCATTGCTTTCAGGGCGGCCCTTTGGCCCATTGGTATGAGCAGGGCGGGCTTTTTGCCCGGGGGGAGGCCGTGGATCGCCTGGGTCAGCATGGCTAAACGATCCAGGCCGATGGCCCACCCAAAGCCGGGAACGTCAGGTCCGCCCAGTTGCTTCACCAGACCGTCATAGCGCCCGCCGCCCAGCAATGCGCTCTGCGCTCCCAAGTCTGAACTCAGCACTTCAAAGGCCGTCCTGGTGTAGTAATCAAGCCCGCGGACGAGCCTCGGGTTTTCTTCAAAGGGAATTTCGAGGGCGTTTAATAACTCTTTCAGCCTGGCGTGGTGAGCGCGGCTGGCTTCATCCAGAAAATCGGTAATGACGGGATGCCCTTCCAGCGCGGCCTGGCAGCTCGGAATCTTGCAATCCAATACGCGCAAGGGGTTTTCAAGGATGCGGCGGCGGCAATCTCCGCAAAACTGAGATTCCGACTTGTCAAAGAAGGCTCTCAAAGCCTGATAAAAGGCCGGCCTGGATTCCGGCGCGCCGACGCTGTTGATACTCAGGCTCAACTTACTCAGTCCGAGTTCACGCAGTAGCTCAAAGAGCAGCGTCAGGTTTTCGGCGTCGGCTTCCGGTGCGGCCACGCCGAATATTTCCGCGCCTATTTGCCAGAACTGGCGATATCGCCAGGCCTGCATACGCTCATAGCGGAACATCGGCCCTATGTAGTACAAGCGCCTTGGGTCGCTCGTGTCAAAAAACCTGTGCTGGATGGCTGCCCTTACGACGCCCGCCGTGTTTTCCGGGCGCATGGCTACGTGGCGACCGCCCTTGTCAATAAAGTCGTACATTTCTTTGTTGACGATGTCAGACGACTCGCCGACGCTGCGCTTAAAAACTTCTATTTCTTCCAGTATGGGCGTGCGGATTTCCTCATAGCCATGGCGCGCCATGCAGCGGTGGGTAACAGATTCAATCCATTGAAACCAGCGCAGCTCTGCGCCAAACAAGTCCCTTGTGCCTTTGACCGCCTGAGCCATGCGACTGATTCCTCTTTACTAATCTAACTATAGTCGTTGGAATTGTGGAGCGGAACAATTTTCCAATTGTTCAGCCAATGAAGATGGATTTTCAATTGCGTTGCCTGTAATATGGTTGCGTCCAGGGCGCGTCAATCAAATAAAATTGTAATCAATGTCAATCCTTCGCCAAAAATCACAAGAGTCTATTGTCCGCGCGGGGTGGGACATACCAGCGCCTCCGGTCGTGTGGTCGCCGCGCTTGACGCGCTGCGCGGGTTTGTTTGTGATTGAAAAAAACCACAGGGGCAACTGGCGTCCTGAAATACGACTGTCCATCCCCCTGATCCGCCGCCTGGATCGCCCATGGCCTATAGAAGCTTGCGGTTGTCTTTGCCGCGACACGGAATCGCTCTTGACCAGGATTCTTGAACACGAGCTGGTTCATTACAAACTCTGGAGCGATGGCGATTCTGATTGGGGCCATACCCAGCGATTCCGCCAGTTGGCCTGGGAAGCATTTGGGCACCAGAGCATCCATCATGGCATAGGCGCAACTCATTTCTAAATCACAAATGCAGGCTCTGTGCGCGGATTCTTGCCATAAGGCCACAGTTGACCTACTAATGGCAATAAATGTAATTGAGCCTATAATTGTGTATGGGGGTCAACATGCTAAAGTCTATAGCCTTTCCGGTTCAAACCCGCGTTCAGCACTCAGGAGTGCTTGTGATGCTATAACTGCGGCTTTGAACCGGAAAGTAGCGCTGGCGCTAAACCTCACATTTTTCCACTAGACATAATTGAATTACGTAATAACGCTAATATTTAGGGGAAGCTCTATAGTTGTATAAGTTATCATACCTATGTAAAATCTCCCTATCATGGGAGGGTACAAGGCAAGACGACAGATTCGGGCCAAAAAACCAAAAAAGGATTTCTGGCTTTTTATGGAGGGGTTGTTGCGGGAACTGCCCAGCACGGAGGAGTACCACGTAATCCTTGACAACCATGCCATCTACAAAAGACACGAAGTTTGGCTCCTTGGAACGCTTGCGATGCCGTATCCGCATCTGGAGCATGAGAATGTCTTTTTCCACTACACGCCTACATATTCAAGTTGGATGAACATGGTGGAAATATGGCTTGGCATCCTTACCAGGAAGTCCCTGCGCGGGGCCAGTTTCGCCACTACAGAGGCGCTATGCGGGCACATCAGGAAATACATTGAAGCTTGCTACCCGACTTTGACACTTTCCTTGTCAAAAAAGCGGTATAACATTATTGATTTCATCACTTACGCCGAGTTATGGTCAACATAGAGTTGTTGCTAAAGAGTTTCTTTTTTGGTAGCAGCCAGTATCTTTTTGGCCACTGTTGCGCAGCATCGTATGAGCTAAACTTTTTGGAGTAGTTCGCCCCGCCTTTCTGATTCTTATACCAGACTTCCCAATATTTCGATCCATTTGGGTTGGTAAGTTCAAGCACAGGGTCGCAGGAGTACTTTTTGCCGCCTCCTCCTCCTCCAGGCTCGTCGTCGCCGATTGGAAACATATACTCTTTGCCTGGGCCGCCTGGTGGATCCGGTACAAAAACAGCCGTCTGACCGCCGACCAGAAGCAGGATAAGGGCAAACGAACTGGAAATCATGTGAACCTCCTAAATGTGTAACATAACCCTACGCTCAATATCGGTGGCTTTATCGCTTCGCAAGGTCCCACAGCTCCTGGGCCACCCTTGAAGCGCCGGAGCCATCAACCAGCGTCATGCCGTTAATTGATTGTTCCTGACGCGACTCCTGTCCTAAAGGGCCGAGCCAGTTGGCGAGAGCTTCCTGAACAATGGCCAGGTCTGCTTCCGGCCCAAAACCCATGTTAATACAGGCGCCTTCAAGAGCAATGTCGGCAATAATCCTGTTTTGCCGGTCATTTTGCGACCAGGCTGCCACCGGGATCCCTAAGTACAGGCATTCCGCCTGGGTAATGCCACAGGCGCACCAAATAGCGTCAAAATCGGGCAGGCGCAGGGTTAGATTGTGTATGGCAGGCAACACGGAAATTCCCGGAGTATCCGCAACGTCAAGCCCGCCAGGGGCTAAGAGGGTACAGTGACCGTTCCAGCCATTTTTCTCGTTAATCTTTTTTATGACGTCAAAAGCCCGCGGGGCCAGATCCGCGCCGTCGGTACCTCCAAAAGTCACAAGCAGTTTTTTTGCGCTCAGAGGCTGAATTTGTTTGCGAAGTGTTTGCAGCTGCGGAGTCAGGGCCGACAACACAATGTACGCGGAACCTTTCAGGACGCGGCAACCATTACGCTGTTCTTCGTGTGGGCGCGGTTTGTCACCTTTTTTATTTCGGCCTGGGCTATTGTTCCACCTGATACCTTCCAAATAGGGCTGGAAAAGAAGATCCGCGCACTCGTGGGCATCCCCGTCGTCTTCCATAATCGCTACCTTCAGCGGGCGCAACGCTTTTACCTGATCCTGCGTCGCGTCCCTCAAATCAAGCAATGCCACTGTGTCTTCGGATTTAAGATGGTCGGGCAACGGCTCATTTATTGATTCGCCCAGGTAAATCGCGGAACAAGTCAATAGCGATTCTGAAAAAGGGTCTTTGCCAGCTGCAATCAGTTTGGCCCGACGATCTCCGCTAATGGCAATAGTGGCGATTCCCCCCATTGTTTTCCAGATGCTTGCGGTGGCCAAAGCTCTTGACACATGACAAAGGCCCAATCGAAAGTCGCTGTGAACACGAAAGATTAAGTGGGGTTGCATAGGCGCCGTGTGAAACTATCTAATATTAGCTAAGTCTCTCATGTTATTGAAAGACTAAAAGCGAACCAAGACGTTTTCCCCGCTTACAACGTGGACGGTATCCACAAACCTGATTTTTCGGGGATTGTAAGTCAGAAGAAGGCTAGTGGTTCTGATGCCATCGCCAAAGAACCTCACGCCTTTAAGCAGACTACCGTCTGTCACGCCGCAGGCGGCAAAGATAATATTTTCGCCGGGCGCCAGGTCGTCGGTGTAATAGATACGGTTGAAGTCAACCCCCATGGCTTCGGCTTTTTCCTTTGAAGCCGTATTTTGCGCCGTGTGCAGCCTGGCCTGAATTTCCCCGTTCAGGCACTTTAACGCCGCTGCGGACAATACGCCTTCCGGCGCGCCGCCAATGCCCATCACGGCATGAACGCCTGTCCCGCTCAATGCCGCAGAAATCGCCCCGCTCAAATCGCCGTCGCCTATTAACTGTATCCTGGCGCCGACGCTACGTATTTCGCTGATCAGTTTTTCATGCCTTGGGCGATCCAGCACTACTATTGTGAGGTCTTCTATTTTGCGCTCCGCGCCCTCCGCGATGATGGCCAGGTTTTTGGCGACGGGGTAGTCCAGGCTGACCCTGCCCTTTGCCGGAGCGGCGACAACCAGCTTTTCCATGTACAGGTCGGGAGCGTGCAGCAAGCCGCCCTTTTCAGCGGCGGCCAAAACGGCAATGGCGTTTGCCGCGCCCGTTGCGCACAGATTTGTCCCCTCCAGCGGATCCACGGCGATGTCAATCGGCTCAAAAGAAGTTCCCATACCTACCTTCTCGCCGACGAATAACATTGGCGCTTCATCGCGCTCGCCTTCGCCGATGACGATGGTGCCGTCCATGGCTATCTCGTCCATGGCGCTCCGCATCGCCTCAACTGCAAGGTGATCGCTGTGCTTGCGATCTCCATGTCCAATGCTTCTGGCGCAAGCGATTGCGGCCTTCTCGACAACGTTTAGAAAATCGCCTACGAGATTTGACTGAACTAACACGTCTTCCTCCAGATTGCAAAACACTGTAAAAAAGATAACATGCCGCAGTTTTAATCTTAAAGAAGTT
>JAISSN010000022.1 GCA_031273105.1 Holophagales bacterium
GGTCTGAAAATAAACCTGGACGTAATACCAAAAAAGTATGAAGGGCTTAATGGCACTGAGCTTGCCATCGCTGAGAGCCAGGAGCGCATGGCCGTCGTGATTGCTCCAAACGACCTGCCCGCATTGCTGACGCTTGCCGACAGGGAAAATCTGGAAACCGCCGTCGTCGCCGAGGCGACAAGCGACAAGCGGCTGATGATGACCTGGCGCGGCAAAACCATCGTTGACCTGGGCAGGGATTTTTTAGACACAAACGGAGCGCGGTCATTTTCAAGGGCGCGCATTGTCGCCCCGAATCCTTCCGGCAGCCCCTTTAAGCTCAATCCCGTTACGGATGTGCGCGCCGCCTGGATGTCACGCCTGGCGGAACTGAATACCTGCTCCCAGCGCGGCCTCGTGGAGCGGTTTGACTCAACCATCGGCGCGGCCAGCCTGACGCTCCCCTTTGGCGGCAGGAGGAGGCGCACGCCTACGGAGAGCATGATAGCCAAATTCCCTGCGCAAAATGGCGAAACCCTTACCGCTTCCGCCATGAGCCACGCTTTTTTTCCTCTGGTCAGTCGCTGGTCTCCCTTTCACGGTGCTGTCTGGGCGTTTATAGCGGCGGCGGCAAAGCTGGTTGCCGTTGGCGCTGATCACAGGAAGCTGCGTTTCACGCTCCAAGAGTATTTTTGCAGACTATTAAATGTGCCCGAGCGGTGGGGCCTGCCTGTATCGGCATTGCTGGGCGCCCTTTACGCCCAACTGGCAATGGAAACTCCCGCCGTCGGCGGCAAAGACAGTATGTCAGGCTCTTTTAAGGATTTGGACGTGCCGCCAACCCTGGCGGCCTTCGCCGTCGGCGTTGTTAAAGCCAATGAGATAGCGACGCCGGAACTAAAAATCCACGGCAGCAGTTTGGTTTTGGTTGAACTGCCGCGCACTGATGATGAACTGCCGGACTGGGATTCGCTGCACAAAATTTATTCGCGTATAGCCGAATTTGTACGCGCTCAAAAAGTACGAGCCATATATACGGTTGGCATGGACGGCCTGGCGGCGACGCTATCCAAAATGGCCTTCGGCAACGCGATTGGTATGGAGTTGACGGGGCCTGATGATGGTTTTTGGTTTGCGCCGCGCCCCGGGTCTTTTGTGCTGGAGTTAGCTCCCGGTACAGACATTGGACTGTCCGCCACTATAATTGGCAAAACCATTGCCGAGCCTTTGTTCAAGGTAAACGGCTGTGAAATATGCCTTTTTGAAGCTGAAAAGGCCTGGGAAAGCCCTTTGGAGCCAATATTTCCGACGACGGACGGTCAACGGGCAAGCGCGCTGCCCGCCTTTGCCCCGTACATCGCGCCTGCCCCGGGAGCGCCTTTTATTAAAATAGCAAAACCACGCGTATTATTGACAGTTTTCCCAGGCACAAATTGCGAATACGACACGGCTGCGGCCTTTGAAAGAGCGGGAGCTGTTACGGAAACCTTTGTGTTCAGAAACCTGACGCCAGGCGCCATAGATGAAAGTCTGGAGGCAATGGCTGGAGCTATCGCAAGGGCCAATATAGTGGTAATCCCCGGGGGCTTCAGCGCCGGCGATGAGCCTGATGGGTCAGGTAAATATATAGCGGCGGCTTACCGCGCCCACAGGGTTAAGGACGCCATTCACGAATTGCTTAACAACCGCGACGGCCTGATGATTGGCATATGCAACGGCTTCCAGGCCCTCATCAAACTTGGCTTGGTACCATACGGCGAAATAGGGGAGCAGCGGGAAACCAACCCCACGCTTACCTTTAATTCACTGCGCTACACGAGCCGCATGGCCTGGACGCGGGTTGTCTCCAACGCAAGCCCCTGGCTGAGGCGCGTTGAGCCGGGCGACAGGCATGTGGTTGCCATAGCCCACGGCGAGGGCCGCGTAGTGGGACCGGAGGCCGCGTTTAAGGACTTGCTTGCAAGAGGGCAGGTAGCCACCCAGTACGTTGACGAAAATGGGCAGCCGTCCATGGATTTAGAATACAACCCCAATGGAAGCGCGCTGGCCATAGAGGGTCTGTTGAGCCGTGACGGCAGGGTATTTGGCAAAATGGCCCACGCCGAGCGATACAGCTCCCATGTCTGGCAAAACGTGCCGGGCGATAAGGACATGGGAATATTCAGGTCCGGGGTAGAATACTTTATGTAGCTCAATCAAGCTGATTGCAAAACCTCCGAATTTGTCAGGAACACGAGCGCCAGATACTCATTTTTCAGCGACTGCTACGCTGGCTTGCGATGTTTTCGGAGGTTTTGCAATTATCTCGGGAAAGCAACATTCGTAGGCGCCACATGCGATAGGCTTAGCAGATGGCATATTTTGCCGGGGAATTTAAAAAAGCCGGGAACAACCTCTTGCCATGCGACACCCTGAGTATTCATTCTATGGTGGATCATGCTAAAGCCAATTCGTTACGCAATTCCGGCGGTCGCCGCGCTTGCTTGTCTCGCTTTTCTTCAGGATGATTTCGATCCCGAACAAAAGCAACTACTAATAGCCTCCTTTGAAGAGGTCTGGACAACGGTGAAAGACATACACTATGACCCCGACCTCGGCGGTCTGGACTGGCAGGGGGTCTATGAAAAATACAGACCCCGTATTGAAAACGCCTCGTCAAACGAAGAAGGCCGCGATATCATGAACGAGATGCTGGGGCTATTAGGGCAAACGCACATAAAAGTCATTCCAGCCTCGACGTATGACGACCTGCACGGCGAAAATAAAGGCGACTATACGCCTGGGATAGAGCTTCGCATATTGGACGGGCGGGCCATAGTGACGCGGGTTGAAGCCAAGTCGCCGGCTGGCGCGCTTGGAGTGAAGCCAGGCTGGGAGATAGTCAAGGTTGACGGAAAACCCGTTGCGCCAATCATCGAACGCAATGAAGAAACCTACTCAAAAACCACGCTCAAAGACATGAATGGCGCAAAGGCCGTTGAAGGTTTAATAAACGGTCAGGCGTCCCAGGCGGTTGAAATTGAGTTCAACGATGGCAAAGGCGTCAAAACGCTCAAGCTAGACAGGGTAGAGCCAAAAGGCGAAAAGACTACATTTGGCGCCATGCCCTCCGATCATTTTTGGGTAGAGACAAGTTACACAAAAGACGACGTGAGAATCATCAGCTTCAATATCTGGCTAAATCCCG
>JAISSN010000059.1 GCA_031273105.1 Holophagales bacterium
TACTTCAAAATTGCGTCCTGCAATTTTGAAGTAGTCGGCTGCGGCGAGAGCGTGGTCTCGCCTTGCCTCTCGAAATGCTGCGCATTTCGGCGCGACATCCGTGTCGCGCATTCCAATTCCAAATAGAAATTAAAGCAATTTATATTTAGAATTGGAATGAGTCGGAAAGCAGCCCTATGTGCATGACCTGGCCTTTTTCTGCGAAACACCTCTAATCGCGTAATGTTGACTATAATAATAACAATGGTGAATGGAGAGTGGACAGGAAATATGGTTGCGCCGCATAGCAGCGCGTCAATATTAACTCCCCGCTTCCCACTCGTGTTAATGGAGGTTTAGTTAGTGTCATCAGGCTATGGAAGAATGGTTGGCAGGGGTTTGTTGCTGCTGTTGGCCTCCTTGACGCTTCTTTCTTTAGCCAGCTATCACCCGAATGACCCAAATCTGTTATCCAAGGGCAGCGTGGGGGGCAGTTACAGCAATTTGTGCGGATTTATAGGGGCCAACCTGGCGGGATTGCCTGTGGCGCTGGTAGGGCTTGGGGCATGGCTGTTGCCTGTATATATTGGCTGGGACGCCCTCTCCCATGAGTACGCCAGATGGCGCAGGCGCGTAGCTTGGCTGGTATTTGCCATGTCCTCGTGGACGTTTCTGGGGGCGTTTGGAACAATCAACTGGCCTCCCGGCGGCGCCAGCGCGGGGCAAATTCAATGCGGAGGATGGATAGGCTACGCGCTGTGGCCCGGATTAAAAAAGATACTGGGGTCGGTCGGTCTGCCGATCACCCTCACGGTATTGATGATCCTCTCTCTGATTGTTATAGCGCCGACCCTTGCGCGAGCGTTTGGCAAACTCCTGGCCAGATGGTTTGAAAACAGGGCGTGGCCATGGCTCAAGCCAATCCCTTCTATATGGTTCCAGGCCTTTATCGGGATGGTGAAGCGTCCTTTTCTTACATTGAAGCAGCACGGGCCGGAAGTAGTGCCTGAACTGGACGTCGCGGACGGTCGTCTGCTTCAGACATTAAACGATCACCAACAAGCGGTTGACGCATTGGAGAAGGCCGAGAGAGAGACCGCTGAGTTCCGCCGCAAAAACCAACCGCCTAAAGAAACAGAATTCCCGCCAATTTATTCTGAAAAACTGCCCTTCCCGATACAACCCATCGTTTTGGAGCCAGCAACGCCCGGCTCTCAGTTTCCCAACGTGCTGACGGTAGCGCCGGGACCAAAGGTTGCACGTGAACCAATACCCTCATCCCCCCTGCTGAAGGATTTGCCTCCTCCCCCCAAACCAAAGCAGCCCCTGGTGGAGCCCAGGGTTACTAAAGACTCGGCGGGGCGCCCCATAGAGCAACTGCCCTTAGGGCTTTCAGAGCCTACTCCAAATCAGCCGTTGCCCGAAATACCCGAATTGCGCGGCCAGCCCGGCCACCCCCCCGGATCGCCTGCCGCTCGCTCGCGCCCCGACACAACCCCTCCCCACACTTCGCCTGCCGACAGGTTTGACTTGCCGCCCCGCCTTCTGTTTGACCCCCCACAGGTATGGGAGCGCGCAGACACGCGGATTTTAGAGAATACCAGGGCGTTGATTCAGCAAAAACTGACTGAATTTAAGGTCAAGGGTAGCGTCACTGGAATGCAGCCGGGACCAGTGGTCACTGTTTATGAATTTGCGCCTGACCCGGGCGTACACCTGTCTAAAGTAATGAGCATGGAAGAGGACCTGGCCCTTGGCCTGAAAGCGGAGAAAGTTCGCATAGACAGGATTCTGGGCAAGAACGTGGTAGGGATTGAAGTTCCCAACGCCCGAAGGGAAGTCATCAGTTTCAGGGAAATTCTTGACAGTCCTGAATTCAGGGAGCCATCGCGAAAAGACGCTCAAAGCCTTTTAACGCTGGCGCTGGGCAAAGATTTAGGCGGCGCCCCCATTGTAGCCGACCTGGCAAAGATGCCCCACCTGCTGATAGGCGGCAGCACGGGCAGCGGCAAGAGCGTGGGCGTGAACGCCATGATTTGTTCTATCCTGCTTCGCGCCAGATCACATGAAGTCAAGCTGATCCTGGTTGACCCCAAGATGGTGGAACTGGGCGTATATGAAGGCATTCCCCACCTGTGGGCGCCGGTTGTCACCGACATGAGGGAGGCCGGGCGCATACTCAAGTGGGTGGTGGCTCAGATGGAGGAACGATACAGACGATTGACCCTGTTGGCCGTCAGAAATCTGGAACAGTTCAACGACAAAGTGTTTGAAGCAGGCGGGGTGATAGATATTTCCGACAGGACGCCCAATCCAAAGTGGCCGGACAGGCCCCAACAGCTTGAACCTCTGCCTTATGTGGTGGTTATTATTGACGAATTGGCTGACCTGATGATGGTATGCCGGAGCGAGGTTGAGGAAAGCATCGCCCGCATAGCCCAAAAGGCCAGGGCGGTTGGAATCCACCTGATATTGGCCACGCAGAGGCCGAGCGTTGATATCGTCACGGGCGTCATCAAAGCCAATTTGCCGGCCCGTCTGAGTTACCGAGTGAACACAAAGATAGACAGCAGAACCATATTGGATTCAGGCGGCGGCGAACAGCTTTTGGGCAAGGGGGACGCGTTATTCCTGTCCCCGGGCACTGGCCGTCCAAAGCGCATCCACGCGCCCCTGATCAAAGAAGACGAAATCCTCCGTCTGGTAGAGTGGCTGAAGGAAAGGGGCCGCCCAGACTACAACCAGGCCCTCATTCAAGCCATGGAATCAGAAGAAGACAGTAATAATCCCCAGACGACGGGCGAGGAGGGAGGGGGTGGCGAAGATATTTACGACCGCGCTGTAGCCGTAGTGATGCGCGAGCGCAAGGCCAGCACCAGTTTGCTGCAACGCAGGTTGAACATAGGATATGGCCGTGCCGCCAGGATAATAGACAGGATGGAAGAAGAAGGTCTGGTTGGCCCGGACAGGGGCGCTGGAAAACCAAGGGAGGTTTTTGGGGACGCAGGCGACGATTGAGAACAATCCAACTTTTTTCAGGATGGCTCGCTCTATAGATACATCCCCAGAAAAAAACAGCCCCCAACTGAGGGGCTATTGGTCACCGAAAACCGGTTCTGCTGCTTTGGCTCCGGAGGTCGGACTCGAACCGACGACATCATGATTAACAGTCATGCGCTCTAACCGACTGAGCTACTCCGGAATAAACGGAAGAAACAGAATATCAGAAAGCAGAAATTGGTCAAGGACAAATGCCGCAACCATAAAGCAAGCTGAATTGCTCTAACCTGTCGTAATCCCCATTAGATCTTCTATCCTATTGAACAGAGCGTCGTTGATTTTCAGGGGTCTCGGCAACAGCAGGGAAACGCCGGCTTTTTGGGCGTCCAGAGTAGCTCCGACGCCTATTTGGCTTTCTTCTGAAACCAGTATCAATGGAATTGAATCCGCAATGTAAGACTTTATGCTGCCTGCTATGGCCAGGCATTGTTCAAAGGGCATATCCAAATCCAGCAAAATAAGCCCCGCGCCTGGGGGGAGGGGGGTTTCAACAAGTTCTTCCATGCTCTGAGGGCGGGTCACCTTGCCGTAGCCTTCGGCCTGAAGCATTTTTTCCAACACAACCAATGGCGCGTCGTCAGCGCCGAATAAGACAATGGTTCTGCCCTTGCGCTTTATCTTTTGCAGGGGCGTAGGCGCGTGACGCGCTGGAATGTCCAGGTCTTCCGGCGCGGCGGGGGAAGCGTCCGGCGGCGCAGCATCGTTTGCTTGAGTTGCCGGCGCTTCAGCCCGGGCGGATTGCTGATCGGCAGTATCAGGCGGCGCGGTTGCGGACGCAGGGTCTGGAGTTGGTTCTGGCGCAGGCGATGACTTGGAAGCAGCCGGTGACGCCGGTTCTTCTTTTACGGACGAAGCTTGTTTGGTTTCTTTTTTTTCTTCCTTTTTTGTCTCTTTTTTCTGATCTTCTTTCCTGTCGTCTTTCTTGTCGTCCTTGTCGTCCTTGTGTTCTTCTTTTGACGAGTGGGGTTCTATCTTGGGTCCCGGGGCAGACGCTTGCCGCCTGGCCCTTGGGGGCAGCGACGTGGGCAGGGGAGAATTGCGGCTCGTCACAAAATTGTCAATCACCTTTGCGAATTCGCTCTTTAACTCCTCGAAGGAAATCCCAATATAGGGGTTTCCGCCCGTCACCTCCGAATAGATCAACTTGCCGCCGCACTCCATCGTCACAACGCTGCGGGGGATTTTTGTAACTTTGACGATGGGGAATATCTGGCCTGTGTGCAAGGTTCTGCCGGTGATGTTGATTGGCTTTTCAGTTTTAATTTCCAGGGCTTTTTCTACTTTAACGCGGGCGCCGCCTTCTGACATGTTTTCCGCGAGGCCGGTGATGCCGATCCCGTCAAAGAGGCCGGAGAGCAGGGTAAAGGTAGTGCCTTCCCTTGGGTTTATTTTAGCCCTTTGTTTTTTTCTGCGCTCCATGAGTTCAAAAGAGGCTGGAATCTCAATCACGGCGCTGCCTGGCTTGACTTCGTAAACTTTGCTGCTTCCCCCAATCCTCATATTGTCAATGACCACCATGAAGCCGATTTTCGTACCCTTTTCGGCTATCAGGTTTGCGTGGAGCTGCAGATTGATTTTGCCTTCCGCTTCCTGAATGCTGCCGATTGTGCAGGGCTTCTCTATCTTGTGGGGATCAATGATCATGCAGGGGCACTTAGTCATCATGGCGTCTTCCAGATAGGCCATGACGGTTGGGTTGCCCGTTTTTTCCTGCTTGTCTTTGCCAAAACTAAAAAGATTCATAATTCGTACCGCCTGAAACTATGCATATTGTACCAATTCAGTTTACCATAGCTTGTTTTTATTTGGAGGATTCCAACCTGATGGAAACCAAATGTCTCTTGATTGCCCGTCAGGGGCCTGGCGACCACGAAGATGTAATTACAGACCACCTTGCTGAGCTTGAAGAACTTGCGCGTTCCTGCGGCATGACGCCTGTTGGAAGCCAAAGGCTCCGCCGTCCCTTTGTTGATCCGAGGTCTTTTTACGGCAAAGGGCAGTTGGCTTTCGCTTCCGACGAAGCCAAAGGTTCGGGAGCTGCGCTCCTGATTTGCGACGACGAGCTTTCAGGCAGCCAGGTTAGAAATATTGAAAAAACCACCGGCTTAAAGGCGATGGATCGCACGGGGCTGATTTTGACAATTTTTGAACAAAGAGCGCAAACAAGGGAAGCAAGAGCGCAAGTGGAATTGGCCCGCTATGAGTACGAACTGCCCCGGCTGAAGGGCGCCTGGACCCACCTGGAGCGTCAGGTTGGGGGCGTTGGCATCCGGGGCGGACCCGGGGAAACTCAAATAGAAGTTGACCGCCGCATGACGCGCCTTCGCATCAGCCAGTTAAAACGCGAGTTGGAACACATGGAGCGCGTACGCCAAACCCAAAGAGAGGGCAGGCAGCCTGGCCTGCCGAGGGTTTCACTCGTGGGATACACCAACGCAGGCAAAACAACGCTTTTGCGCGCCCTGACGGGCGAAGGTGAGCCTGCGGACATGCTCTTTGCCACGCTGGACACGACAACGCGCAAGGCGTGGCTGGGAAACGATGAAAACACAGGCGGCCCCAGGCACGCGCTGATATCCGACACCGTTGGCTTTATTCGGAAACTGCCCCATCAGCTGGTTGCCGCCTTTCGCTCCACGCTGGGCGAGGTTAAAACATCGGACGCCCTTGTTATAGTCAGTGACGCAGCCCACCCAGACATGGAAGAGCATTTAAGAATTGTCGGTACTACCTTGTGGGAGATAGGATGCGGAGACCACCCCCGCCTATTGGCCCTAAATCAGTCAGATCGTCTGACGCGCCCGCAGCGCCTGGACTTAAAACGCCGCCACCCCCAGGCCGCCGTAATTTCGGCCATTGATAAAACCGGCATTGATGAAGTTCGCAACTGGCTGTTGGAATTGATACCAGGTACGCCCCAGCCCCGCAGCCCGGAGTGGTGGGAACTGAAAGACGGCGTACCGCCTGATTCGTAGCATTTCGAGAGGCAAGGAACGCTTACGACGCCGTATCCGTAGCAAGGCAAGACCACGCTCTCGCCGCAGCCGACTGCTTCAAAATTGCAGGACGCAATTTTGAAGCAGAATTGGAATGAGCAGCTCAGCTTTCTCAAGGCGGCTTGACATCGCGTGCGTATTCGTACCATACTTTCAAATCTTTTGGCAAAACTCTCAGAGTTTTACAGATCACAGTCAAAATGGATACCCCCTCCGATACAGCCATGACGCAAGCGGTTTCGCCCCGCCTCCGATGTGCGCCGGACGCAGCGCGGGCAGCGCGGCTTTGTCTATTTATCATTTACCCGTAATTAATATGGAGCCTCCCGTGAGAAAGCGCCTTCTTTTTTTTCCAGCCATACTTGTCATGACGCTTGCCTGTGGCGGCGACGACAATGACAGCAGCGTTATTTCCGTGACTGAAATAACCCTTAACAAAACAGACCTGACGCTCATGACGGGCGAACGCGAGACGATCACGGCCATCGTCCGCCCGCTGAACGCCACAGACAGAACTCTGTACTGGACCAGCAGCAACGCGGACGCGGCGGCGGTTACAGACAGCGGTCTGGTTATAGCCAACAAGCCCGGCAACGCCGTCATAACAGCCACAACCTATGACCGCGGCCTTAACGCGACCTGCTCGGTGACGACGCTGCCCGTTGACGTAACAGGCGTAACCATTAACAAAACAACCCTCACCCTCGCCGCAGGCGCCGGCGAAACCCTAATAGCGGCAGTAGAGCCGGTTAACGCCACCAACAAAGCCATAACCTGGGCGAGCAGCAACCCAAGCATAGCCACGGTGTCCCAATACGGAATAGTGCTGGCCTACAGGACGGGCCAGACCACAATAACCGTAACTACAGAAGACGGCGGCAAAACGGCGACCTGCCGCCTGACCGTATTATAATTCCAATTCTGCTTCAAAATTGCGTCCTGCAATTTTGAAGTAGTCGGCTGCGGCGTCGTAAGCGTTCCTTGCCTCTCGAAATGCTGCGCATTTCGGCGCGACATCTATGTCGCGCATTCCAATTCTAAATAGAAATTAAAGCAATTTCTATTTAGAATTGGAATAAGAATCAAAGAGCCTTATAGGCTGGCCGTGCAGCCGGCTCACTCGTCCGCGCTTGCGCCTTGATAGTAGCGTCCTGCCACGCCGCGCTTGCTTCTGCGGCAATCCGGTTGACGTGCCATTCGGCCACGCTTTTGCGTGTGTGCAGGCCCAGTTTTTCAATCGCGCTCAGGAAGCGCGGTAACACTGTTTGAAAGCAGCTTGCGCTGGTAGACGCCGCCAGGAGCGGACTTACCTTGATGTCCAGGCAGAGGCTTAACCAGATGCGGATATACGCCTGTTTTACGTATTCCTGAACCTCTGGGCGCCACAAATCGCGGGCTTTGTCAATGGCTATCAGGCTATTGAAAATGTGCGTCTTTTCGTCCGCCGTCAGCGGCATCACTGGCACGGGCGGCAAGAGGGGTAGTGTTAAGTTTGACATCTCATCAACTCCAATCGCGTGCGGCACAGGGCGCTGTTAAATTTCTGCCCCGCCCGCGCGCTGGAAACGCCAATGACTTGCGCAACGGCGGTCATTGGCTGAGGTTTGCGGCCGTTCAAGCCGTAGCAATTCCATTTCTGCTTCAAAATTGCGTTCCGCAATCTTGAAGCAGAAAGTTGTTTTATAGTGATTCAACTTGAGAAGCGTCTTGCAGTATTCAAGATACGTCTGCGCTTCCCGTTTCTCTCCCCGCCTGTCGGCGGCTCGCTACACTATCAGCGCAGTCTGCGCGCACCGCACGGTTCAACTTTTTCAAAGTTGAACGACTATAAAAGCACGACATCACTTTTTTCTTGAAATAGCTCAAGTTATTCCAATTCTAAATAGAAATTAAAGCAATTTCTATTTAGAATTGGAATAAATCGTCAACTGCGCCGCCGGCCCCGCCCTTTGGATTGCCGCCGTCAAAACTATAAGTGACGAGGCGCCTGCAAATGTTTCTGATTTCGTATTTATAATTCTGGGCGCAGCCCGGCTCAGGAGCATCTGCCCAGGCGCGAGTCATACGCCTGTGCCGCTGTCAATGCGCCTTGGAGCGTCAGAACGGCTTCTCGCGCTGGCCCCCCGGCCTCGCTCCAATTGGAATCGGAGCGTCATCAACTGTATCAGGTTCCCGCAGGCGTCTTCAAAATTGGCGATTTTTACGTTTTCTGCCTTGGTTGGCTCAATACGAAATTTCACACCTTTGGCTTCAAGGCGCTTAATTCCATTTCTGCTTCAAAATTGCGTCCTGCAATTTTGAAGTAGTCGGCTGCGGCGAGAGCGTGGTCTCGCCTTGCTACGGATACGGCATCGTAAGCGTTCCTTGCCTCTCGAAATGCTACGCATTTCGGC
>JAISSN010000060.1 GCA_031273105.1 Holophagales bacterium
TGGATTGGCATGGCGTTGCTGTGCCGGGCAGACCCCGATGGGCGCTGAGCGTAAAAGACGGCGTTCTTGCGCTGCAAGGCGTGGTGAGCGCGCCGCCCGTGTGTATCGCGGAAGATAACCATGGCCGCTTTGTCGAGGGTCTTTGGGAGAGCGACGTGATTGAATTATTCCTGCTCAATCCCCAAACAGGGTTCTATATGGAATTCAACCTGGGACCACGAGGCGCATGGTGGCGCTGTGACTTTGATTCCCCGAGAAATCGCGTTACTGCAGGCCCTGGGCCGCTGGAGGGCGTCACAACACGCGCCGCGCCGTCCGAAACAGCCTGGGATAGTACGCTGACCGTCTCATTGAAGAGTCTTCCACAAAAACTTGCCTTTGACGCCAGTACAACAAAAGGAAATATCACTTTTTGCCTGGGCAGGCCGCAGCAATTCGTCAGCCTGGCGAACCTGGGCGGCGGTACGCCTGATTTCCATCGGCCCGACAGGTGGATTGCCCTTAGTAAAATGCTCTGATTCGGTACAATAGTGCAATTAAGGCGTTGTATTTTTGCCCCGAGGTAATCCATGGTCACAAGAAAAAGCGCGAGCGCCAAAATGCCTGAGAAAAAGAAAAAACTCCCCCCCCCCGAACCGGGGCCGGTTGGGGCCTTCGTTAAACGCCACTACCGCCACTTCAATGCCGCCGCCCTCGTTGACGCCGCAGAAGGCTACCGCGTTTTTCTGGCCAGGGGCGGCAGGATGATGATTTCCATCGCCGGCGCCATGAGTACCGCAGAGCTTGGCCTGTCCCTGGCCGAGATGATCCGCCGGGACAAAGTTCATCTCATAACCTGCACGGGCGCAAATTTAGAAGAAGACATTTTCAACCTGGTCGCCCACGACTTTTATGAGCAAGTACCCCACTACCGCGACCTGACGCCCAAAGACGAAGCGGCGCTGTTGAGCCGCCACATGAACCGCGTCACGGATACATGCATACCCGAGATGGAAGCCATGCGGCGCATTGAGAAGGCCATGCTGCAGGTTTGGACCAGCGCCGACAAAGCCGGAAAGCGGTATTTCCCCCACGAATACTTTCAACAGATACTCAAGTCCGGCGCCCTCAAAAAATACTACCAGATAGACCCCGAACACTCCTGGATGCTGGCGGCCATGGAAAATAACGTGCCTATAGTCGTCCCGGGGTGGGAGGACAGCACTCTGGGCAACATGTACGCGGCGGCTGTAATCCGGGGCGACGTCAGGAACGTCCACACCGTGCGCAGCGGCATCGAATACATGACATGGCTGGCCGAGTACTACACCGAAACCACCAGGGCCGCGCCCTTGGGCATGTTCCAGATAGGCGGCGGAATAGCGGGGGATTTTCCCATTTGCGTAGTCCCCATGCTCCACCAGGACTTAGAGCGTGAAAACGTGCCGCTATGGGGATATTTTTGCCAGATCAGCGACAGCACCACGAGCTATGGCTCTTACAGCGGCGCGGCGCCAAACGAAAAAATTACCTGGGGCAAGCTGGGCATTGACACGCCCAAATACATAATCGAAAGCGACGCTACAATAGTCGCGCCCCTGATATTTGCGTATTTGCTGGGGTGGTGATGGTCAATTAAACATTTTTACTTGCGTTTGCTCCTCAAATTCGTATAAACTGAATGTTTCATGGAGGCGCCAGAGTGACTGAACATACTTACTTGTTAAGTGCGGCGGATGTACAAGCAAACAGTCGCCGAACGTCAAAACACCTTTCTCGCCGCCGGTATTAACAAGTGCGAATACTACACGATTGTTTTTTGTCTGTGAGACGTTCGCTTTTGTTTCAGAATTAGAATAAGGAGTGGGTTTTTTGGCAGGCTTGTTTACAATTGGATATTCACCTTTTTCGGTCAATGGTTTTATTGACACATTATTACGCTATAGCATTAATGTAGTCATAGATGTGCGTAGCCTACCGTATTCATCGAAATATTCATGCTACAATAAAGAAAATATTGATAATACACTTAAGCGCAACAAAATTCACTACCGTAACTATTCAGGAGAATTTGGCGCGCGTCAGACTGATTTGCAATATTTTTCAGATGAAAAATATTTAGACTTTGAACTGTTTGCCGAATCTCAGCAATTTAAATGTGGGTTTGATAAGCTGAAAAAATCCATAGCGCAAGGATACATAATAGCTCTTATGTGTGCGGAAAAAGATCCTGCTACTTGCCATCGTTCTATAATGGTTTCAAGAGTTTTTTATAATAAAGGCTATGGAGTCTGTCACATCTTGCCAGATGGACAAACAGAGGAACAGACTGATATTGAAACACAGTTACTTGACAAGTATTTCCCTGACTGGCATCAACCGACTTTGTTTGGAGAGCAAAATCGGGATTTGCTTATCGCGTCTGCCTATAAAAAGCGGAATGCGGAAATCGGTTATCGTATAAAAGGAGGTGGCGATGAAGCTGTACACGATTGGGTTCACTAAAAAAAACGCACAACAATTTTTTGATATACTTAAGAAACATAACATTGATTTGTTGCTTGATATTAGATTAAACAACAAAACGCAGCTTGCGGGATTTACCAAGTGTGACGACTTGGCATATTTCTTAAAAGAAATATGTAATTGTAATTATGAACACAAGCTTGAATTTGCTCCCACAAAAGACATACTTGATGATTATAAAGATAAAAAAATATCATGGAATGAATATGAATATAAATACAAAAAACTAATTCAAGATCGTAACAGCAAAAACAAATTTTGCGAAAAGTTTTATGAAAACTATTCACAGTATCATAACATTGTTTTGTTATGCAGCGAACCCACGCCTGACAAATGCCACCGCAGACTCGCCGCAGAAAAAATAGCCGAGGTAATCCCAAGTCTACTTATAGGCCATCTATAGGAGATCTTATGCAAACTCTGGTCTATATGGACCATTTTCCTGTAAGGAGCATGACATGTCCGTCACTAATGGTTTTCACAGAAATAGTCGTAGTGAACTCCTTGAACACGAAATTGATCTGGACGACCTAGACTACTCATGGCCAGAACAAAAAAAAGAACAGGAACGAATGAAAGTTGCGATTCTTGCAAAATCAACTAAAGTGCGCCACGACAAAGTTACGTATGGATATTGTGTAGCTGGCGTAAACGAATTAGGCGAATGGATTAGACTTGTCGCTGACCATGAGGGCGATTCTCTCATTCAAGCGGATGTAGATAAAACTAATCTAAACGTTGGAAAAATTTTTGAGGTGAATGTTATACGCGCACCACTTAAACACCAATCAGAAAATGTTGTACTCGTAGATTTTGATTTTCGCTTAACCAACGAAGACCCGAACCAATACGTAGGCAAGCTCAAGCAACTTAACGAAGTTGGTATATTTGGTAACCTTTCTTATTTTCTGACCAATAATGACATTCTAAATCCCAACGGAACATTAAGAATTATTGAAGTTTTTAATCTTGTAATATACTGGGATAAAAATGATAAACGCAAGGCGCGTTTCGATTACAATGGAGTAAAATATGAACAAATGTCTATGACCGATCCTAAATATTATACAAGGAAGGGATCGCTTGAAGAAACGAGTATTGGCAGTGCATACATTGTTGTAAGTTTCCCTGAAAAACCATGGACAGATGGGAAATACTATAAGTTTGTAGCGGCAATTTATCCAAAAAAAGGAAACTACATATTTTAACTTGCAGTGGGGGTGAAGAGTGAGTTGACGGTGAAACGTATGTGTTGCATTAATGCGGTGCAATATTTGTTATCTGAGGTAATTGCAATACCTCTGGAAACGTCGCAAGACAGCGGGGTAGTCGCTGAAAAGTGAGGGTCTGGCGCCAGCGTTCCTGGCAAATTCAGAGGTTTTGCAATTAGCTCATCTGTTTTTAATACCTGTTGAGGGCGGCTTGGCATTAATCAATGATTAGCGAATACTTTAAACAGACGCTGCGCGAAAACCGCGTGCCCATACTCTTTTTTCTGCTGCTTCTGGCAACGCTGCCCACGAGGGGCCTCTGGGCGCCGGACGAGCCGGACTTTGCCCAGTGCGTGAGAGAAATGCGCGAGTATGGAAGCTGGATGTTGCCTTACTTAAACGGCGAACCTTACAACGAAAAGCCCATACTCTTTTATTGGCTGATGAAAGGCTTTGCGATAGCCGGCGACAAGCTGACAGGGGGCTTTGGTTTTACAAACGGCGTTTCAGCCTGGGCGCTGCGTTTGCCTTCGATGCTGTCAGCGGGTCTTTTTGTTTGGGGCATTCAAAAATGGGCCGCGCGCTTTGCCGATAAAAACGCGGCTGAATTGAGCGCCCTTGTGTTGGCGACTACGCCTATATGGATTTGGCAGGCCCAGTTTATACAAATAGACATGCTCTTTGCGGCGCTGGTGGCCTGGTCATGGCTTGCCTGGCTGTCCGGCTATTTGATACTGCGGGGCGAGGCCCAGGCTCTCTCTAAAAACGAACACAAAACCTGGTTTATCATCGCTTACGCGGCTCTAAGCCTGGCCTTTCTCGCCAAAGGGCCGCTGGCTCTTGTATTGTCGGCGGCTGTTCTCATAGCCTTTGCAGTCTGGCAGCGGGACTGGAAAATGCTTCTGCAGACGCGCATAGACTGGGCAATCGCCATACTGATTTTGGTCGTCCTGCCCTGGTATATAGCCGCAAGTGTTAAGGGCGGCGCTGCTTACGCCTACAACATGATCATACATCAAAACATCAACCGCGCTCTAAACGCCTGGGATCACATTCAGCCATGGTGGCGCTATGGCGAATATATCGCGGGCGACCTCATGCCATGGACGCTTTTGCTGCCCTCTATGTTGATTTTTCAGTATAAAAACAGCGCGCGCCATAATTCTTTACATCGTTTCACGATACTGGCGGTTATTGTGCCTGTACTGCTGCTCTCCTGCTCCCAGAGCAAGCAGGGCAAATATGTGTTGATGATTTACCCATTTGTGGCGTTGCTAGTGGGTGAAATGCTGCAAGGATTCATCAATGAAGCCGAGCCGTCGCGCAGGGCGCGGTGCTTTGGCGCTCTCTTCGCCGGTCTGCTTGGGTTTATTGGCCTTGCCGCCTGCGCCGCCGCGTTTTTTAACCTGGGCGGCAAGCTGCAGCTAAAAATCGCGCCCTACCTGGGGCCGATAAAGCTAATATCCCTGATACTGATATTTTGCGCGTGTCTGTTTGCCTGGGGAGCTATACGAGGCAGGGCGCGTAATTTCGCGTGGGACGTGGGGATAGCGGTCGGGTTATTGTTTTTGGCGGCTGGAACCTGGGGATTTAAATCACTCGAACCGCACAAAGGCTACAGAGCCTGGACTATAGCCACGCGGCCACATATCACGGGCCGCAAGGTCTATTTCTGGCAAACCATACGCAGCGGGGCAATGATTTATACGGATAATCTGACGATGCCGGAGCTTCGCACTATAGCCCAACTGGAAGCTCTTCCGCCGGGAACCTTGCTTGTGGCCACCATGAGGGATTGGCCGACAAGTCAGGGGGGGCTTACAGACGCGCAACGAGCCATGTTTGAGACAATAGTAAAAATGCCGGTTGGCGGCGGGGGGTTTATGCTGATGAAAAAAAGCAATTCCGAATAAAAAAAGAGCTAATTGCAAAACCTCCGAATTTGCAATGAACGCTGGTTCCAGACTCCAATTTTTCAGCGACTGCCACGCTGGCTTGCGACGTTTCCAGAGGTTTTGCAATTACCTCAAACGCCATTTTATTTGGAAATCGCGCTCTGGTTATTTACGGCTTTGTATTCATCCGCAAAAGTGGCCGGAAACTTTGTTCTAAGCTCCTTCATAAGGGATTCGGCAACTACCTGCTGCTGTTTCTGCTTCCAGGCCTGGGGCAGGTAGGGCCTGGATTCCTCAAAGGATGGGATGGTTACGCCATTGGCCTTTTGTTGGGCGGCTACTTCGTCATAAACTTCGCGGATCTGGGCGTCTGTCGGCTCGGCGTCGGTCAATCGGCGCTCAAGAAAGGCCTGAACATAGACATTTGTAATGGCTTCATCCAATTGGAGGCGAACTCTGATATCTTTATCCAGTCCTTCTTCTTTTGCCAGCATCATAATGCCCTTGCTTTCGACATACTTGGCAAGAAACTCGTTGCGCTGGCCGCGGTTTCTCTCGTCCGTTAAAAACTCTTCGGCCTTTTCCGTATCCCCCACAAGGGCGTTGACCAATTCATTGAATTCGGCTTCGGTGATTTTTTCCGCGCCGATTTTGGCTATTACCACTTCGGCGCCGTCGCCTCCCTCCCGACAACCAGTCAATGCCAGTGCGAGCATTATTCCCGCACAGGCCATTTTTTTGAAATCCATGCTCATGAAATCTCCCTGAAACACTCTGTTTTAAGAATGACATCACTGCGGCCCCGGGGCAAACATCCGCCGCTCACTCGTCGGGCTTCCCCATGACCCCATGAATCACGGCCAAAGCGTTCCCATCATCCTGGGATACGCTCCGGTTTCGCGGACGTGAGGCAATTTACATATCCAGGCCACGGCGCGCTCAAGGCCGAGACCAAAGCCTCCGTGGGGAACCGATCCGTAGCGTCTAACGTCTAAATACCACTTGTAGTCTTTTTCATCCAGACCCTCTTTAGCAATCTGCTCCAACAGGTATTCAAGGCTGGAAGCGCGCTCGCCCCCGCCTATGATTTCGCCGTAGCCCTCCGGCGCCAGTAAATCGGCCCCCAGCGCCAACCTTGAATCGTCCGGGTCTGGCTCCATGTAAAAAGCTTTAAATTCTCTGGGGAAACGGTGTATCCAGCATGGCCTGTCCAGTGAGTTCATCAAAATAGTTTCATCGTCATTGCCAAAATCCTGGCCCCATCGTATGTCGCTTCCGAGCGCCCTCAATCGCTCCACGCTTTCAGAGTACGTCATTCTGATGTATTCGTTATTAAGGGCGTTTTCCAGCGGCGCTACGTCCCTTTCCAGTATTTTCAATTCTTCCTGTTTTGACTCCAGAACGCGCAAGAGAATGAATTTCATCATGCCCTCGCCGAGGGCCATGACGTCATCCAGACGGGCAAAGGCCACTTCCGGCTCAACCATCCAAAATTCGGTCAAGTGTCTGCGGGTTTTGCTCTTTTCGGCCCTGAACGTGGGGCCAAAGCAATACACCTTGCCAAAGGCGGCTATAGCAGGCTCTAAATAGAGCTGACCGGACTGGCTGAGGTACGCCATGCCTTCATCAAAGTACGGCGTTCCGAACAGCGTTGACGTCCCCTCACAGGCCGAGGGCGTCAATATCGGGCTGTCAATGAGCGTAAAGTTTTCACCGTCAAAGAAGTCGCGGATTGCCTTTGTTATGAAATGACGTACGCGGAGTATGGCCCACTGCCGCTTTGAGCGCAGCCAGAGGTGGCGGTGTTCCATCAGGAACGCCGTTCCGTGTTCTTTTGGCGTTATGGGATAGTCGTTGCTGTCGGCAATCAGGGAAAGGGATTTAGCCAGAATTTCAGGCACGCCCGTTTTTGGGTGGCTCTGAACGACGCCTGTCAATTCGATTACGCACTCCTGGCTTAAATTTCCCGCCAGTTCATAGCTTCCGGCGTCAGCGTCCGCATTGGTAATGACGCACTGAACAAAGCCTGTGCCGTCGCGCAGTTCAACAAAGCGGGTCTTGCTCGCACGGACATTTCTCACCCAGCCGCGAACACTGATGGTTTCTCCAATATGCGCTTTCAGGTTACAGACATCAACAAAAGATCGAACCACAAAAACTCCGGTTCAGGCACAAACCTGAATAACATAGCAACATAGCGGGACGCCGAGGTAAATTATTGGATGAATCAGCCCAGGCCGTGCGCGATGACTTCGTTCATTGCAAGAATGTGTGAAAGCACTTTTTCCAGTTTTTGTCTGACAATGTCCTGGTACTGAAGCTGGTTTATCACGTCGAAAATTTTATCCTGCAAATCATGTGCAACCGTGTCCAACTCGTTCAATTCGTCAAATCCCTGCACGCCGGTCATGGCTACTTCCTGCTTAAAGCGCCCGATACCGGTAAAGACCGTGTCTGTACTGGTGAGCATGGCCTCCACGCGGTCAATGACCTTGGTCATTTCAGATTCGGTGTGTTCAATGACGCTATTGACTTGAGGAAATATTTTTTCGTCTTCCTTGGAGTCAGCCAAAGCTATCAATTTACGCAGGCCCTCATCCAGCATTAGCTCAACATCATTAATCTGGGTAGCAACTAATTTCTGACTTTCCCTTTCGTTTTCGCTTATGCGGACTATAGACTCCGGCTCCAGTACTAAAATGACTTTCCCGTTGAGAAGCAGGATTTCACGGACCCAGGCTCCTTCTTTGCCCTCAAGCAAGGGAGTCACCGGCATCTGGTTTTCTTCGCTTGCCGTGATGACAGACTCCACCTGATCAACCAAAACACCAATGCGGGAATCATCATGGGTCAAAATTAAAATATTGTCCGCGCTATGGTTTGCTTTTCTGGGCAGGCCCATTTTAGTCCTAAGGCTGACGACGGGCAGGACTTGTCCGCGCAAATCCAGAAGGCCCTCTACGCACTCAGGCGTGTGGGGCATCTGGTTTAATTCGCTATATGGCGTGATTTCCGCCACATTAGACAGAGCAAGTGCGTAATGGCGGTCATTAATCACAAAGGACATATACTGGGAGTGGGACACGTTTATGTCGGCGCTCTTATCGCTCTTATCCTGGTCTGTAGTATGAGTCCCAACCGCGGAGCTCATGACGCCTCCTGAATCGCTAGAGTGATCAACTCAGCCGGGTCAAGAATCAATACAACGCCGCCATCGCCCAAAATGCTGGCGCCGCTTATGCCCGGGAGCTTGGCGAGGTACGGGGCCAGCGGCTTAATGACCATCTCCTGCCTCTTGACAAAAGCGTCAACTATCAGCCCCATGCGGCGTCCGCCCGCAGATACGATGACCACGGGCAAGCCTCCGGTTTGCGGAACTGCGTTCGCTGCTTCCTGATCGTTGTTGAGATTCAGCAGGTCGCTTAAACGTGATATGCCAAGCACTTCGCCCCTTAGGTTAAGGGCTTTTCTGCGCGTCAGGTAAGACAGGTCTGACTGGGTTACCAGAAGCGTCTCTTCAACAGCGCTGCCGGGCAGCGCAAAGACCTGCTCTTTGGATTTCATCAGCAGGGCTTCAATGATTGCCAGTGTAAGGGGCAGCCTAAGGGTAAAGATAGACCCTTTGCCCACCACGCTTTGCACCAGGACGCTACCATTCAGGCGGCGGACGTTTGATCTGACCACGTCCATCCCCACCCCGCGGCCGGATATGTCCGTCACCTGGGCGGCGGTGCTGAAACCAGGGGCAAAAATAAAGTTTATTGCGTCTTCGTTTGATAATGTTTCGGCCCGCTCCTGGGTCAGCATGCCTTTTTCAATGGCTTTTTGTTTGATGATTACAGGGTCTATCCCCTTGCCGTCGTCTTCAATCTCGACTATTACGCTATCTCCCTCGTGGCGGGCGCGCAAAACAACGATGCCGGTTTCAGGCTTGCCCGCGCTTATGCGGACTTCCGGGCTTTCGATGCCGTGATCCGCCGAGTTGCGGATCAAGTGTATCAGCGGGTCGCCTAGCTCTTCGATGAGGCTCTTGTCAATTTCGGTGTCTTCCCCAACCATTTGGAGTTCCATCTTTTTGCCGCTGGCCTTGGCTAAATCCCTCAACATGCGTGGGAATTTGCTGAAAACCGTCTTAACGGGCACCATGCGGATGCTCATGATGGAAGCCTGTATCTCTTTGGAAACCTGGTCCAGCGTAACGCTGGCCCTGCGCAGATCCCTTACTATGGCGTCCACGGCTTCGTTTTGGATTTCTTCAAAGCGGTCAACAACGTGGCTGATCATCGTCTTGCTCATGATAAGCTCGCCGACGATGTTCATAAAGCCGTCTAACTTGGCCTGGCTGACGCGGATTGTGTCAGAAGCGACTTTATCGGGGGGTACCGCGGCAGCCTTAGCGGGATGTTGAGCTTCCGCCGCCGGGGTCGTTGTAACTGCCGGGGGAGCAACCGGCTTTGGAGCTACAGGTGCGGCTACGGGTACTGCCACTGGCGTTGGCGGGGTTTTTTGGAATAACTCCTCAACATTTCCGTCGGGATTAAACCTGGAGTAGCGGATAACCGCAGTTTTGATGCCGCCAAACATCCTTTGAATCACTTCATTTGTTTCATGGGGCACAAACGCCATCAACAGGTCAAAATCATAGAGTTCCGTATGCCAGGGTTCACGGGCGGAGGGGGGAATGGGTATTTTTTCTGATATGACCGAATCGCCCATCAGTTCGATCATTGAAAACATCGTGACTGGATTAAAGTGGGTGTTTACAATGCTGGAGAGCAGTTTGGCTCTTATGCACCAAACAGTGGAACCATGCAAAACGGCTTCTGTGATTTTTGATTTGGCTTCCGCGCTTATATCGGACAAGTAATCTGGGAACGTGACGCTGGTAGGGGCAGGCGCCGGAGGTTTATCGGCGGTGGATGAACCCAGGGCGCTGTTGCGAATGCCTTCCAGGCGCTTTATCAACTCGGATGTATCGGGATTAGCTGGTTCACCCTGATGCTTTAGCGAGATGCCAACGTCGTTGACCAAGACCTTTAGTAAGTCAACCGCGTCAAACAGGCCCTCCATAACCTCAGGCGAAACAACCATCCTGCCCTTGCGGAGCTCATCCAATATGTTTTCACTAATGTGGGCCAGCCCCTGTATCTTATCCAGACCCAGAAAGCCGGAAGCGCCCTTGATGGTATGCACGCTACGAAAAATGCCGTTAAGAATTTCCAGGTCGCCGGGGTTGCTCTCCAGCGTCAAAAAATTCTGCTCGATCATTTCAAAGTGTTCTTGAGCCTCTACGAGAAAATCTTCATAAAAGCTCGGATCATCTTGAATAAAGCTGTCGCTCATAGTGTCAGTCCCTTATTTTTTGCCGTGACCGTGGAAGGTGCTGAGTTGACGATTTTCCGTATCCGTCAAAAGCTGTTGGAGATCCAGGAGGAATACCACGCCTTTGCTTGTGCGGGCCACCTGAGTGATATACGCGTTTGCCCCGACGGACGTTACCTGAGGGGGAGGCTCCAGCAGCTTTTTGTCAATGTTCTTTACTTCAGTTACAGAGTCAACTATCAGGCCGGTGAACACATCGGCGATGGGCGTGACGATAATGCGCGTGAGGTCTGTCGCTTCCTGATGTTCCAGACCAAAGCGCGATCTCAGATCAATTACGGGAATAATTTCGCCGCGCAGGTTTAATACTCCAAGAATGAAGGAGGGCGCCCTGGGTACAGGCGTTACCAGCCCAACCATGATAATTTCGCGGACTTCCTGCAACTCCAGCCCGTAAATTTCTTTGGCCAGACTAAAAGCGACAACTGAAATTTCTTCAGTCAATCCCACTTCCGCTTCAGCTATTTCCTGAACGCCCAGATGCTGGCTCATGCTCGCCAGTTTTTGCTGATCTTCTGCATTCAGGATTTGGATGACTTTCAAGAGGCTGACCATGCGGCCTGACCGCATTACAACGCCCTCAAGCCTGGCGGTTTCTTCTTCCTGCAGAGTTTGCGGGGCCGGAAGAATGTCTTTATTTTTTATGTGGATGATTTCCTGTATGGAGTCAACGGCGATCCCTAACTTGGCGCTGCCGATGGATACCAGGATGACCATGTTGCTTTCGGGTTTGTCCTCGTTTGCGAGCGGTTCCACGCTGAACATGTGGAACAGATTTAAAAGCGGGACCACCTTGTCGCGGATGCAAATGACGCCAATGACGTAATTAGGCGCGTCTGGAACTTTTGTAACGGAAGGAAGCTCTACAATTTCCTCGACGCACTCAAGGTTTACGCCAAAGGACTCTTTACCCAAACTAAATGTGACGAAGGGCAGATCTTCTATTTCTTCTTCTTCGCTTTCATGCGCGTGTTCAGAAAATCCGCCGACAGCCTGCCCTGTAGCTGCGGTCTGGATGGACTCTTTTTGACCAAATTCCTCGCTGTCGAGAATCTTGTCCATCTCTATGAGTGTGATGAGGCGGTTACCAGCCTGAACCATTCCGGCCAGGTAGTCGCTGCGGACGCCGGCTACCAGCGGCGGCGTTTCGCGCAACGAGAAGTCGTCCAACTTGACCACTTCCGAGACGGCGTCAACCTGCATGCCGGTTGATTGATCGGCGAGGCTCATTACGATTATGCGCGTTTTAGCAGTAACCTCTGTCGGCTCCAGATGGAATCTCAGGCGGGTGTCAATGATCGGTATGATTTGACCGCGAAGGTTTAAAACCCCAAGTATAAAGCTCGGCGAACCGGGAACCGGCGTGATGGCGGAACGGTTTACTATCTCCTGGATTTTTGCTATGTCCAGACCAAATTCAACATCGTCCAGCGTAAATGTCACAAGTTGACCTGAGGGAACTAAATCGTGAGCCGTCCTCTCCTCAGTTACAGTTGCAGTCATAGCTCAGTCCTTTTTTTGGGCGCGCATAAATTCTTCAACAACAGAATCCGCGTGCGGCTTGTTTTCATCGGGTGTCGTGCCCGTTTGGGCTATAGTCCGGCTGAGTGAAACCTTGTGGTGTTCTTGTTCTTCTGTCTGGAAGCCTGTTCCAAGCAAATCAAGGATGTAATCGTGAATCTGGCGCAGGTGGTGAATGATGCGCTCCAGCTTTTGCCTGGTTATGTCCTGAAACTGCATGAGATCCATGGCTTCATAAACCTGGTTTTGTATATCGGACGACGCGCCCATGATCTGCTGGATCGCGGATTGGATCGCGGGGTTTTGGGCGTTTTCATTCCCCATCATTCCGGTGATGAGGTCTTTTTGACGATCAAGCAACCGACTTATCATGTCCAGCTTGTCCATCACCTTGTTGGTTTCTCGCTCTGTCACGGAAGTGACAGAGCCGATTTCCGTTATTAGTCTGGCCGGCTGCTCAGGTTTTTGAGTTGCTGGCTTTGCCGCCGCCGATGCGGCGGGGGGGGGGACAGGAGCGGGCGCGGCGGGGGGCGGCGCGACAGGGGCTGGCTTGGCGTCTGCGGCGGGCGCATTGACGTCTGGAGCTTCAGACGCCGGTTTTGCGCCGGAAGAAGCCGTTTTGGATTTTTTAGATGATTTTCCCATTGTCATCAAGGCGTCTATTTCAGTTTGTTCCATGGATTCTCCTCGGTACCATCAACCGAGCAAAGACTCGATTTTTTCTTTTAGGGTTTCAGGGGTGAAAGGCTTAACTACATAGTTATTAACGCCGGCCTGCAACGCGGACACTATGTCTTCCTTCGCCGCGTTAGTAGTCACCATGAGGATGGGGATACTGGTGTCCGTGCTTCTTACTACGCCCACAAATTCAAGCCCATCCATTTCCGGCATATTCCAGTCGGTAACAATCATCTCAATGCCGCCCTGGGCCAGCTTTTCCAAGCCAGCCTTGCCGTGTTCGGCCTCAACGACATTCGTGTAGCCGATCCTGGACAGGGTATTGATGATGATACGCCGCATCGTTGATGAATCATCGACAACAAGTATCTTCAAAGCGGACTCCTTATGATGAACGGACCGGCCATGGTTTTAGGGCTGGTCAGAAGAATTGATTAAGGCCAAAAGAGCTTTTAAGTCTTCAGGATACACATTGAGGAACTTTATCCCCAATTCAAACTCGCCATCGTCTATGGCTTCAACGCGCACCACCTCGCCAACGGCGACCAGGGGCTTCAGCTCCAGGTGGTGGGACGGCTCAAATGAAATATCATGGTGCTTGCCCCAGCCCGGAACCCGAATTTCCAGCTTTAAAATAACGCCCAGCGGAAACTCGCGCGAAGAGGCCAGCAACAAGCCGCCCCCGGATACGTCTTTGTACTTTGCTTGAACATTCTCAGCTTCTTTTTCGAAAGAGAGCTCCTGGAAGACAACCACCGCCTCCATCGGCATCCTGCGAAATGAGCGTCGCTCGTGATTCATAACAACAATTCCCAAAAACTACTCTACTACTAAAAATTACAATATCAGAGAAATTTGTACATCCAAGCAAAAAATATTTTTTTTGTTACCAAAAATCTCAAAAAACCGAAATGCCTTTTGGACATTGCTCCAAAACACAAATGCCAATTTATTAATAAATCATACACATGACATATTTTGGCTTCGTACTCGACACCGCGCCGTATCTAGTAGCTTCAATAAAATTCAACGATTAGCTAAATGCCTATGGAATTAGAATAAATTGCGTAGTAAAATTTTATTATTAACTATTTATATATTTTTTAATCAACGATCAAAAAAATTGCCCCCCATCCTGATTGAATGTGGCCGCTCCACACTGAATGCCTGCATGATTGCTATGATTGCCAAGACGCGTTCAATCCTGATTGAATGCGGCCCTGTACAATTCGGAGTTTTGATGACGAAAGTCGGCTTCATTTCCCTGGGATGTCCTAAAAACCTAGTGGACAGCGAGGTCATGCTGGGGCATTTGCAACTGGGGGGCTATGCTCTGACAAACGACATCCGGGAAGCCGAAATATTGATAGTGAATACCTGCGGATTTATTGACAGCGCCAAAGAAGAAAGTATCCAGGCCATTCTTGAGGCCGCCTCCATGAAGCGCTGCGGCTCGTGCAAAAAATTGATAGTTGCCGGTTGTCTGGTAGAGCGATACAGAGAACAACTACTGGCCGACATGCCGGAAATAGACGCCGTGGCGGGAACCAGGGACATTGAAAAAATTGTTGAAATAATAAGTTCTTCGGATAGAGAGCCAAAGACGGCGGGCGATCGGATGTATCTGTACAGCGAGGTCAGCCCCCGTTTTCTCACCACCCACAGAGCCTCCGCGTACATCAAGATAAGTGAAGGATGCGACCACTCCTGCGCTTTTTGCGCTATCCCCGCCATAAGAGGCGCTCAGAGGAGCCGCACTATTCCTGGCGTCATCGCTGAAGCCAGGCGGCTGGTTGAACAAGGCGTTCAGGAAATAAACCTCGTGGGACAGGACACCACGGACTTTGGCAGAGACCTGGGCCAGCCAAACGCACTTGAATCACTGATCAGGGCATTAGGCAAATTAGACGGCCTCAAGTGGTTCCGCGTTCACTATACCTACCCCAACCGCTTGCCAGACAGCCTTTTAGACGCCATGGGTGAAACGCCCAACTGCTGCAAATATCTGGATATCCCGCTGCAACACGCCCATGCCGGAATATTAAAAACTATGGCGAGGGGCGGAAGTTCTAAAACCTTCATGGAGATGATTGAACGCGTCCGCAAGCGTATCCAGGGAGTTTTCATCAGGTCTAACTTCATCGTGGGATTTCCCGGAGAAGACGAAGCCGCCTTTAACGAACTGCGCGATTTTATAGCTGAAGCCCGGTTTGATCACGTCGGCGTATTCACATACAGTCAGGAAGAAGGCACATCGGCGTTCTCACTAGGAGATACAGTTCATAAGCGAACCAAGGGAAAGCGCAGGCGTATCTTGATGGAACTACAGCAGGGCATAAGCAAAAAGCGCAATCAGGCCTTAGTCGGAAAGACGCTTGAAGTAATGGCGGAGGGCTTTCACGACGAGACCGACCTGATAATCAAAGGACGCCACAGAGGCCAGGCCCCTGAAATAGACGGCAACGTTTTGATAGTCGGCGGCGAGCCTGAGTTATACGCCATCCAGAACGTACAAATAACAGAGGCCTATGCCTATGACCTGGTGGGGCATGTTGTTCCATAGCATTTCAGGTTCAAAACCGCGTTTCGCAGCCAGGAATGTATGCGACGCCATTGGTGTAACGCGCCAATGGCGCATTCCGCGGTTTTGAAGCGGAAACGCTATAGTCATTGACGAATGGGCGGGGATGTTCCTGGCCCTTTGGCCCGCCCGACAGCGCGTTGTTGAAGCCATTAACGGCGACCCCTGGGGATACGCTCTGGCAATCATGTTTGGCGCGTTTCTGCTATTCAGGCTGTTTGATATATGGAAGCCCTGGCCCGCGCGCAGGCTGGAATCACTCCCCGGCGGATGGGGCGCGACGATGGACGACGTGATGGCAGGCATGATGGCAGGGCTGCTGATTACCGCCATCACACATTAAACAAAAACTCGATCACGTCATTATCCTTAACCACGTAGTTCTTTCCCTCCTGCCGTTGTTTGCCGGCTTCTTTCGCGCCTTGCTCGCCCTTGTGGGTTACAAAATCGTCAAAGGAAATGACCTTGGCGCGGATGAAGCCGCGTTCAAAGTCGCTGTGAATTACGCCTGCCGCCTGGGGCGCCGTTGCGCTCATTGGTATTGTCCAGGCGCGCACTTCTTTAGGCCCGGCTGTAAAGTATGTCTGCAAGTTGAGCAGGGCAAAACCGGCTCGAATGAATCGCGTCAGGCCGGATTCACGCAGCCCGGCTTCTTCCATGAACATGGCCTGGTCGTCAGGCTCCATTTGGGCCAAGTCCGCCTCCAGCTTGGCGCATATGGGTATCACGGGAATCCCCCTGGCCGCCGCCGCGCTCTCCAGGGCTTTGTAGTGGGGGTTGGCGCCAGGGTTCGGGATATCCCCTTCGTCAATATTCCCCACCAGCAGCATTGGCTTTTGCGTAAGCAGGCAATAGCTCTTGAGGGAAAATATTTCGTCTTTGTCCAATTCTACTGTGGAAGCCCACTTGCCTTCATTTAACGCCGCCAGGATTTTTTCCAGTGTAGCCGCCATGGCCTGGCTTTCCTTGTTGCCAGACCTGGCCGTTTTTTGATGGCGCTCAAGGGATTTTTCTATAACTTCCATGTCCTTGATGATTAGCTCCATGTCAATGATTTCTAAATCTCTCACAGGATCCAGCGTGGCTTCCACGTGGGGAATATCGGGGTTTTCAAAGCAGCGCGCGACCTGGACTAAGGCGTTCATGTCCCGTATGTCAGTTAAAAAGCTGTTGCCAAGCCCCTCTCCCTTGCTTGCGCCCCTGACCAGGCCCGGTATGTCAACAAACTCCTGCGTCGCGTGAATAATCTTTTGAGGGTTTACAATTTTGGCTAATTTCAGCAACCTGACGTCCGGCACATCCACAACCCCGGTGGTGGCAGCCGTAGTGCAAAACAAAAAATTGCCGCTTGCCGCGCTACCCTTTGTCATCGCGTTAAATAGTACCGACTTGCCTACCCCAGGCAACCCAACAATGCCGCACCTAACAGCCATCACAAACTCCGAATTGTTTTACTATAGCAACGCTACATTTCCACTGCTTCCAGCTCCGCCAATGTCAATTCAAAGTCGCGCTCTGTCTCGAGTACCTTGGTGATGGCTTCAAAATAATATTCAATTTCCATTATGTAGTTAATCAGAGAAATTTCGCCAGCGTCCAATGCTTTCTTTAGCAACGGCTCGCTGTTGTAGTCAGAGAGCGACTGTCTTGCCCCCTGAGCGCCTTTTTGCAGCGCGGCGGCTTTGATGTAAAGGGTTTGCAGGCGATTGTAAAACTGCGTCTTTGTGTCTTTCAAAGCGTATTCAGCCGCCAATACCTGCGCCTTTGCCTGAGCCACCCTGCCTTTGTTTTCCCAAAGGGGCAAAGATATTCCGAAGGATACACCATGAAAGCGATCGCCAATGTTTCTTTCGCCCACATACCCTAACAAAAACTTAGGCAGGTTCATCGCCCTGGTCAGCTTTACCTGCTGCTTCTCAATTTCTACTTGCCCCTTCATGTTTTGCATCACGGGGCTTTTGGTTTCCGCCCTGACGTACCAATCCTCAAAGTTGGCGGGCAGTGAGGCCAGTGGATAAGCGTTTGCAGAAAAATCAATATCCTTGCCGCCGTTCATGGTTTTAAGCTCCGCTAACAAAGCGGCCCTTTCGGTTTCGGCCCTGGCTGCGTCAGTACGCGCCACGGCAAGGTTTAGCTTTGCCTTGTTGAGTTCTAAAATGCTGACGTCGCCCTTGTCAAACCTGGACTGATAAGCCGATGCAATGTCGGCGGCGTTTTGCAACCGGGCGGCGTATTCTCTGGCAAGGGCGTTGTTATAAATCAGTTCAACGCAAACGCGCCTTGCCGCCAGCAGCAGATCAAGCCGCTGGGCCTTGTATGTGAATTCCGCGCTATCGTTTTGCAGGTCGGCGATTTTTCCGCGGTAGCGGTACGCCGTCGGGAAGTCAAAGGACTGGCTGATAGAAAATTCTTTACGATTGCCAGCATCAACGTAAGGGTTTCCCCGCAGGTAGGCAATTTCCACTTCAGGGCCAGGGGGATAAAGCCCCTCGGGGTAGTCGGCCTGCTCCACTTCCATTTGCTGGCGCAACGCAATGAGCGTGGCGCTGTTGGCCTCTATCTGCCGCAAAACAGTATCGTACACGCTCTGTGCCGACGCGGTGAGAGCCGCGAGCATAAATGGGACGATTGCTATTATTTTCATGGGCGCCTCTAAAAAATCAGTTGATAATTATACGCCTGCTCCGCTCCATGAAACAAATTGCTGCATTCGGATATGTCGTGGCGTCTGCGCTTCTTTATTCCAATTCTGCTTCAAAATTGCGTCCTGCAATTTTGAAGTAGTCGGCTGCGGCGAGAGCGCGGTCTCGCCTTGCTACGGATACGGCATCGTAAGCGTTCCTTGCCTCTCGAAATGCTGCGCATTTCGGC
>JAISSN010000179.1 GCA_031273105.1 Holophagales bacterium
GAGCCATCCAATAAATTGTGCGTTCTGCGTAACTCCATAGCCCAAAGGGCGTTAGACGCCTGATTATCCGAGGGGCCGTTCTTCAGGCGGGATCGCGCTTCGCTGTCCAGCCGCTGTAAGAATGGGCGGCTCCACTCCATCCGTAAACCCTGGGGGCCGTATTCAATCAATGCCGACGCTCGACCCCCTGTTTCAACCATATCCTTGCCCTTGCCCTGCCTGCTCCAAACTTGCGCCTCAAGAGTCCCCTTAACCGTTGATTTTGCGGTGTAACGCCCAAGGGCGGCCTTCAAATCCGACAGACCGTCGGCAGCCAGGCTGCTAAATACCAGAAAGGCCAAGATACATCTGAACACGCGCGCTCCGAAAAAAATCCGAATAATTGAGCCACTTGCAAAACCGCTGTAGTTTTGTGAGGCGACAGACTCCAGAAGTCAGGGTTCAACTTTTTCAAAGTTGAACGGCTCTAAAACTCCATCTTTTGTTTCAACTGTTCCGCGTATTTGTCAACGCGCAGCATTTCTTTAGGAATATCCAGCCTCTGGGGGCAATCGGGTTTGCATCTGCCGCAACTGTTGCATTGGGACGCCTGGCGGAGTTTCGGCACGGCGCGGTCGTAGCCCACCAGGAACTCGCGCCTGTATTTATCGTAATTGGGGTCTTTGGAAGACTTCAGCCGTTTTTCTTCACTTACTATAATGTTGTAGTGTCTGAAAATGCCCGGTATGTCCAGTCCATAAGGACAGGGCATGCAATACTGACACTCGGTGCATTGAATATAGTTGCTGTCATTGAGTATTTCCGCCACTTGTTCCAGCACCTCGTATTCCGGCCCATTGAGGCGCTCCAGGGGCGAGTAAGTGCGGATATTTTCCTGCAGGTGTTCCAGATAGGTCATGCCGCTCAAAACGGTGAGTACATTGGGATGGCTTCCGGCGTACCTGAAGGCCCATTTCGCGGCGCTGTCCTCGGGGTGCGTCTCCTTGAGCAGCTTTAAGCCCTGGCGGTTGACTCTCGCCAGGCGGCCGCCCAACAACGGTTCCATTACTATTGCCTGGATGTTGCGCTTTTCGAGTTCGCCCATCAGGTACTCGGCTGGGGTGTTCATGCCGGTAGCGTATTTCCAGTCGTAGTAGTTTAACTGGATCATCACGGCGTCCCACAGAACCTTGCGCTCGTCCTGCTGGGCCAGCAGGTAGTCGAAACATTTAACGTCGCCATGGAATGTCCAGCCGAGATTGCGGATGCGCCCCGCTATGCGTTCTTTTATCAGGAAATCCAGCATCCCGTTGTCATAGAACCTCTGCATCAGGCCCTGCATCCCGCTGATGCCGATATTGTGGAGCAGGTAGTAATCAATGTAATCAACTTGCAGGTCTTTAAAGGACTTTTCATAAAGCGCGCGAGAACCTTGGAAAGTCTGAAGCTCGGCGCCACGGTGTGTTGAGAGCTTGGTGCAAACAAAGAATTTATCTCTCGGATGGCGTTTCAGCGCCTTTCCGGTTGCCGTCTCCGACCAGCCGCGAACATAGGGAGGGGCAGTGTCAAAGAAGTTTACGCCGTGGCCTATGGCATAGTCTATTAGCTCATTTACCGCGTCCTGGTCAACCTCTTCGCCGCCGCCTGATGTTTTGCGCATGGGCCAGCGCATGCACCCGTAGCCGAGCAGCGACACCTTGTCGCTTGTATTGTGATTTACGCGATATTCCATTTTATCGGTCGGCACGTCGCCCAGGGCGCCGCCTTCCGCCGAGACCTTGTTTCTCGGCTTACACCCCGCCAGCGCCGCTCCGGTCAGTACCGCCCCGGCGCCGGCTATTTTCAGAAAATCCCTGCGGGTTAGCTCTTTGATATCTTTTTTTTCCATGTTTTACGTCCTTAAATTGAACTGTGTGTTTTACGGCCTTCCAGGAAAATCGCGCTGAATGGGCGCGCCGGGCAGTAGTACTCGCACGCGCCGCAGCCGTTGCATTTTTCGTTGTTGATGGCAGGTATCTTCAGCGAGTTCTCAACCCCCGGGTCACGATCCACCAGCGTGATGGCCTCGGTGGGGCAATGGCGCTCACAGCTTTTGCACTGGACGTTGTCACGGGTCACGATGCAGTTTTCTTTTACAAATACCGCGTAGCCTATGGATATGGCCGTTTTTTCCGCCCTGGTGAAACTCCCGATGGCGTTTGTAGGGCATACCTCGCCGCACTCATTACACTCGGGACGGCAATAACCGCGCTCAAAGGACATTTCGGGCTGCATGAGCATCGTCAGCTTGCTCGACGGGCGCAGCACGCTGTTCGGACAGGATGAAACGCAGAGCTGACAGGCTGAGCAATGCCTGTTCATATTCGGCAGGCTTTGCGCCCCCGGAGGCACTATGGGAACTTTTCTTACTGGTATCTTTTTATCCTTGATTTCAGCCAGGCCGCCGTCAACCTGGAGCAGCGGCGCCTTTACCGTTTCGGTTACGGCCATAGCCCAAGCTATCGCCAGGACGTTGCGCCTTGAAACTCCGCCCTTATCATCCGCTTCACCGGAGGCGGCTATGGGCTGTTTTGACCTCTTTTCGCGGAGCGCGGGAGCATATCTCATGGCTTTGAAGTTGCAGCTTTCAATACAGTTAAAGCACGTCACGCAACGGCTAAGGTCAATGGTCATGTTTGCGGAATCAATGCACGAGGCCTTGCAGCCCTTTTCGCAAAGCCCGCACCTGGTGCATTTTTCCGCGTCTAAAGCCGGCCTGAAGATCGAAAACCGTGAAATCAATCCGAGGATTGTCCCGACAGGGCAGATGGTATTGCAATAGGTACGGCCGTCGCGCCAGGCTAGTATCCCCGTTGCCGCGAGGGTCGCCGCCGCTATGCCCAAACTAACCCAGCTCTTTATCCATACGTCCGTCGGGTAAAGGGCGTAGCTGTTTAATGTTTCGGCAAACCAGGACAGCAAATTATTTCCGGCGCGATAGAGGGGCGCCAGCAGGTTGGCGGCTATGCGCCCATAGCCCGCGTATGGGTCGAGGAGAGAAATGATAATGTTGACGTGCGCGACAAACGCAATGATGGATAAGGCCAGCATTCCGTAACGCAGCTTTGACCTGGCCTTTGAAAAACCAAAACGGCCCTTTTGCCCCCCCCCGCGCCTGCCGGAAATATTGGAAACGCAGTCCTGCATCACGCCCAAAGGACAGATAACGGAGCAATAGACGCGCCCCAGCAATAGGGTGAACAGTGCCAAAATAGCGAATAGCGCCATGTTGTGGGCTAATATGGCCGGAACAAGCTGAACCTTTGTCAGCCAGTAGAAGTAAAGATGCAGCGTTCCCGTAAAATCCAGGAACAGCAGGGTCAACAGAACAAATACAACGGCGGCGGATGCTATCCTTATTTTTCTTAGCATTCTGTTTTCCTTGGCATTTTGTGAACCTGTTAAGAAAAGAATCTGAAGCGCGCAACGTTTAGTAACTTTTCAAGGCGATGCGGGGCAAATGGTGAGGCAAAACACGCAAAATCTTCATTCCTGGATAGTGTACAACAATAACTGTTCCAAATCACTTCCCCATTCCACGCTGTTTTTCAGATGTCCCTTCCCCGATTCATACTGCCCGATTTCGCCAACCAGCTTGAAAACGCCTCTCTGTCATTAGGCGCCGAGCAGACGAAGCGCGTCGCGGCCCTCAGGCTTGCTCCGGGCGATTCTCTGGAAGCCCTCTTGCCTGGCGGCCTCTGGCGGGCCGAGCTTATCGGCCTGAGCAGGGGCGGCGCCGCCATAAGGCTTGTGTGCCCAGTGAGTGAAAACAGGGAAGCCCCCATTGAAATTCACGCCTGCCTGCCGATCACGGCCCAGTTGAGCCTTTGGGACGACTTTTTGCCGGGCGTCGTCGAGCTTGGGGCCGCACTGATTCAGCCGATAATCTATGAGAGGAGCCAGTACGACAAGCGGGGATTCAGCGCCCGTCTGGCGCGCTGGCGTAAGATAATACTGGCCGCCTGCGAACAGTCCCACAGGACGCGAGTGCCGGAACTATTATCCCCCATACCCTTAGAGGCGCTGCAGTCCTGGGGCGTCAAACAGCGGTGGGCGGCTTATGAGGTAAAGACCGGCGAGCCGAATCCTGAATTGGCCCTTGAAGACATTGCCTTTACCCACGGGCCGGAGGGCGGCGTTGCCGACAGAGAAATAGATCTTCTGCGTCAATCGGGCTGGAAGCCGTTATGCTTTGGCAAGTCAATACTGAGGGCCGTAACCTGTCCAGCGGCTATATTGGGCGCGGTTCAGGCGGAGCTGGGAAGGTTATAGGGAAATTTATGCGCGTTAAAGTAATCTTTATCTTTGCGCTGCTTATGGTTTCGCGGCTTGGGGGCTGGACGCCCGAGAGATGGTTTGAATCGCCAAAGAGCGACCGCGCTGTGCATTACGACATCAAGGGAGTGCTGGACTGGCCGAAAAAAATGTTTGAAGGCCGCATGACGCTGACATGGAGAAACACAGGCGACGCCTCAACCCAGGAACTGCCCTTTCACCTGTCGCTGAACGCCTTCCGTCATCCCAATACGTCATTTATGAAGGCGAGCGGACGGCTAAACAAAAACGCGGGCGCTGACGTCTGGGGCTATTGCGATATAAAATCCATCAGCGCCAACGGAAATGCCCTCTCAGGGCGCATGGGGGAAGACGAAACCGTTTATTGGGTACGTCTTACAAAGGCCGTTAATCCCGGCGACAGCGTTCAACTGGAAATAGCCTGGGGCCTCAAATTCCCTGAAATTCAAGCAGGCAGCGGCTGGACGGGGAGGTTTCTGCTGGCTTCCATGTGGTACCCCAGGATTGGCGCATACATTGGGAATCAATGGATTTGCGAACCGTTCAGCGCCGCTGCCCCCCAATGGAACAATCACGGCAATTTCGGCGTATATGACGTGGAGTTGAGCCTTCCAAACGCCTTGCAGCTTGCCAATACGGGCACGGTCGTACCGCCGTCTGATGAATCCGGCCAAGCCCTGACGGACAAATATGGAAGGGCTGTTGAAGCGGACTACGACCCGGAGCGTAAGCTTAACTTTATTTATAAGATTCACGCTGAAGACGTGCGGGATTTTTCATGGGCAGCCGCCCCCCAGGGAAGCTGGGGACTGGTAACCCTTGATTTTCGCGGCAAGCAGGTTTTCTTTTACTGCATCCCCAAAAACGGGTCTCAGCTTGAACGATTGAAAGAGACTGTTTGGAACTGTCTGCGCTATTCGGAGGAATGGTTTGGCCTGTACCCATATCCGGCGCTTTCGATAGTTGACCTGCCCCGTGAAGCCATTGAAGCCGGAGCTGTTTCCGCTCCTGCCCTTGCGCTGTTTTCCAACATAGCCTTTGACCCCCTTAAACAACGCGCCGTGCCTGAACAAGCGGTTATTCAGCAGTTTGGGGAGCAGTATTTCAAGTGGATGCTCCCATCAGACGGCTCGGATAAATACGCGCTGGGTTCGCAACTCTCCCACTGGTTCACACGCAAGGTCATGGATCGGGATTATCCCGGTCTGCTGACAAGCAAGCGTTTTCGCGTGGACGCCGATTTTTCGGGCTGGCGCGCAAATTGGCCGGCTTCAAATCGTCGCTGTTTTGCTCCGCTCAATCTCTTTTGGCATAACAACAACTGCGCGCCCACGGCAGCCATGAGCCAGATGGAAGCCTTACTGGGCGAAAGCGCGATGGGAGACGCCGTCCGCGCATATATCGCCGGGGGTTCTTTTAATCGGGCCGATGAAAACAATTTCAGGCAAATAGCGGAGAGAATTTCGGGGCGCGATTTAGGCTCGTTCTGGAAAAACTATTTTGAAAACATGAATAGCCCTGATTACAGAATTCAAAGCGTCAGCAAAACATCCGATGGCCGGGGGACTATAACCCTGAAACATTCAGGCGGCGTTACGGCGCCAATCGCGCTGTGGGTCAGCCTTGAAAACGGCGCTGAACTCCGCCGGACCTGGAACGGAGAGGGCGGACAAATGACATTCAGCTTTGAAAGCCCGATATCCGCTGCGGCGCTGGACCCTGACCTGGAATACCCGGGTTTGAAGAACAAGATGCGCTCAACCTATTCGGCCAAACCACTAAAGCGCGGCATGCACTACTGGGCGCAGCTGGTATTTGGCGCCATAGGCGGTTTATTACAAGGCATCGGAATCGGCTAGAGCACTTCCAGATCAGCCAGGGTGATTGTGTATTCCTCGCCATCCCGCCCTGTTGCGAAAACAGGGAATATGTTTTTTTCAATGTTTCCGGCGAGAGCCTCAAGCACGGCGTCTATAGCTCTGCCGTCAGACAGGCCTTCATCGTGGGCTACCCTGAGAGTTACGTAAAAAGCCTTTTCGGTCATCAAATTGAAAGCAGCCGTTGCGTCACGCCCCACTTGAGCCTCCCCGTACGCGACGCCCGATACCGGTCGTCTATATATAGTATAGACAAAATGCAACTATCTATCAACACTTTTTTTGCTATTAGAACAAATACAATCGTATAGAACCCAAAGCATGGCAAAGCAACAAGGATTCAAGTCATCAAAATCTACGTTATACTAAGTGTTTGGTGGTTGCGATGGGGGACGTGGACATAAAGTTAGGCGTACGGGATACGTTCTGCTGTGCTGTCTTTGTACTCTGCTGTTTCATTGATAATGCTTTTAGCCCAATACTCAAAGCGCCATTATGAAAAACCAGCCAAACGAGATTGAAAAGCCAAAGCCGAGCGCCTCATTCTATGGCGATGTTAAGGCCATAATCCTTGATGCCAAGGCAGGGGCCGTCAGAAGTGTTGATTTTCAGCGCGTCCTGATGTACTGGAGGCTTGCGAAAGGATTTTCCTTGAGGAACAGCAAGGCAAAGACCGTGCGGAATACGGCCAATATTTAATCAAAAACCTGGCAAACGTCATTGAGCCTGAGTTTGGCAGCGGCTTCAGTATTCGCCAATTAGAGCGAGCCAGACAGTTCTATAGGGTTTATCCGATTGCGTCCGCGCTGCGGACGCAATTCAACTGGTTCCAATATCGTCTGCTGATAAACATTGTTGATAACCACAAACGCGAGTATTACGAGCTTGAAGCCGCTAACAACGCCTGGACGGGGCGCGAGATGGAACGACAGATAAATTCATCGCTTTACGAGCGGCTTCTGTTGAGCAATGACAAAGAGGCCGTACTTGCCGTTGCCCGAAAAGAGCGCATACCGGAAAAACCGGATGAAATCATTAAAGACCCGATGGTGCTTGAGTTTCTTGGTTTGAATCGCGAGGCAGCGTATTACGAAAAGGAGCTTGAGTCCGCGATTATTACGCACTTACAAGAGTTTCTGCTGGAAATGGGCAATGGGTTCTCTTTTGTAGCAAGGCAAAAGCGGATTTTGCTGGAGGACGATGAGTTTTTTGTGGACTTGGTGTTTTATAATCGCTTGCTGCGTTGTTTTGTTGTGATCGAAATCAAAACCCATAAAATTACCCACGGTGATTTGGGGCAACTTCAAATGTACGTCAACTACTTTGACCGTGTAGAGAAGCTCCCGGACGAAAACGCCACCGTTGGCATACTGCTGTGTGCCGATAAAAATGAAACTGCGGTCAGATTTACATTACCCGAAGATAACGCAAATATCCTTACAACCAAGTACCAACTCTATTTGCCGACTGAACATGAATTTGAGCGCAAAATCAAGGAAATACTATTTGAAACTGAGGAACGCCTTGAATACCAAAAACAGCCTCCACATGATGTAAAATAATATTAGGCTTCTTGGACGAGGAAGCATATCGCGGGCCATTTTCACAGGCTACATATTTGGCCAATTCCAAGCGGAGAGTCTCCACTCAATAGTCACGGAGGCAAGACAGGGCTTCTTCTGCGTAACATATAACAATTTCCTCAATATATTGGCCGCTCCTGGTTGATAACCAAAAATGCGAAGCCCCGTTCAGAATACTGCCGATAATTTGCCTTATGCCTTTTATGAACGCCTGGCCGATGGCACTGTGCGTAACATTACGGGTGAACTGCCGTTTGATGTGCCGGATAGCTGGGAATGGGTGAGGCTGGGGAATCTGATCCAGCTTATCTCTGGACAAGATATGACACCTGATAAGTACAGCACGGAAGAAATAGGGATTCCGTATTTAACCGGGGCAAGCAACATTGAAAATCAACAAATTATTGTTAATCGCTGGACTGCCACACCAAAAACAATTGCAGAGTACGGAGATTTGCTTATTACTTGCAAAGGAACAGTCGGAGCAATGGCTTTTTTGACAAAAATAGAATTTTTCAGTTGCCGGGCCTTCATGTATTTGCCCCCAATATCGCCTCAATTTCAGCAAGTATGCGGTCAATATCGGCGTTCAGGCTCGCCCGCTTTTCCTGGTATTGTTGTATCAGTTCATAGAGCGGCAGAATTTCTTCTTCCTCGTGTGGGAACCCGCAAAGGTCAAGGTTGTAATTGCGGTCAATGAGTTCTTTAACAGTGTACCGCTTTGCCTTATCAAAGCCCTCAGCCGTGATTTCCCCGCGCTTGCCCCACCACTCTACGGCAGGCGTGAAATGCTCCAGCTTCATTGGCTTGGTTTTGGAAAAATTCTTGTAGCCATCCGGCATATCAAGCCGATAAAACCAGGTTTCTTTAGTTGGCTCTGTACGCTCAAAAAACAATATGTTGGTGGTGATGCTGGTATATGGCGCAAAAACGCTGTGGGGCATACGTACCACGGTATGAAGATTAAATTCGTCAAGCAGCTTTTTCTTAATGGCAACCTTTGCGTTATCTGTGCCAAACAGGAAGCCGTCTGGAATTATCACAGCCGCCCGCCCGTTCTTTTTCAGGCGGTACATTATGACCGTCATAAACAGGTCGGCGGTTTCGCTGGACTGCAAATCGGCGGGGAAGTTTATCTTTACGCCCTCTTTTTCGCTGCCGCCGTAGGGGGGATTCATAAGAACCACGTCGAAGCGGTCTTTATCTTTGTAGTCGCGGACGTTTTTTTCCAATGAATTGCCGTGGTTTATATGGGGGTTGTCAATGTCGCGCAGCAGCATGTTGGTAACGCAGAGCAAGTGCGGCAAGGCTTTTTTTTCCATTCCATAAACAGACTCGTTGTAAATATTTTTATCGGCGGCGGATTTTATTTGCTTGTCAAGTAATTTCAGGGCAGAGGTAAGAAAACCGCCAGTGCCGCAGGCAAAGTCGGCTATTCTCTCTCCGATTTTTGGCGCTATTCTCTGAGCCATAAAGTCTGTGACGGCCCGGGGCGTGTAGAATTCGCCAGCGTTACCCGCGCTCTGCAAACTGCGCAGGATGGTTTCGTAGATTTCACCGAAAGCGTGGCGGTCGTCGTACTGGGATAAATCAAGCTCATCTATCACGTTGACAACCTGGCGAAGCAGTATTCCGTCTTTCATATAGTTGTAGTTATCCTCAAAGGCTGATTTGACGATAGCCTTGCTCATCGGCGTGTCTTCGCCTATTTCAAGCCCTTTCAGGGCGGGGAAAAGTTCGATGTTGACAAAGTTCAGCAGAGCCTGCCCCGTAAGCGCCTTGCCATCCTTTAGGTCAACAGCCCAATTTTGACAA
>JAISSN010000091.1 GCA_031273105.1 Holophagales bacterium
ACGCATATAATTCAAACCTGAATTTTAAGTGGCATATACTACCGTGTTTAGTAGCCATAATAACTACCGTTGGATGCCTGAACGTCACGGCGTTATCCGTGGCGAGGGAAAAGGAAGAAGGCACACTCGACCAGTTGCTGGTTTCGCCACTAACGCCAGCGTATATTATAGCCGGAAAGGCCATTCCGGGAATATTGGTAGCCGTGGCCCAGGCCAGCTTTATTGCCCTGATTGGCGTAATAGTGTACCAAGCGCCCTTTACAGGCTCGGCGCCGCTGCTGTTATTAGCTATGCTTATATACGGCCTGTCGCTGGCCGGAGTTGGCATTTTTATCTCGTCTGTTTGCTCCACGCAACAACAGGCGTTTTTGGGCGTGTTTGGCTTTATGATATTGGCGATGATGCTGTCGGGATTTGTAGCCCCCATCGAAAACATGCCGCCATTCCTGCAAATAGTATCAAAGGGCAACCCGATCAGCTATTTTATACCGGTGTTAAAGGGACTGTTTCTCAAACAATTCGCTTTTGCAGACGTTTTTCCATATCTGTGGCCAATGCTGCTGATAGCGTTTTTCACGCTTTCGGCGGGATTATGGATGTTCAGGCGGGGGATACAATGACCCGCTCGCCGGAACAGACGGCAAAGCCAGACAAGACTATAGGGACTAGAGAGCAGACAAGGGCGTTCAACCTTAAAACTTGATTACTTTTCCTGATTGTGTTTCAATGTTTTCTTTTCAGTCTTTTTCCGCGAGGAGCGCCAGATGTTTAAGGGACACCCAAAGGGCTTGTACGTAGCGTTTTTGGCAAACATGGGAGAGCGATTCGGGTTCTATACCATGATGGGCATCCTGGTGCTGTTCCTCCAGGCCAAGTTCAACCTGGACGCCGGAAAAGCCGGATTAATTTACTCCATATTTTATTTTTCGATTTACGCCCTGGCCCTCCTCGGCGGCTTTATAGCCGACCGCACGCAAAACTACAAGGGGGTTGTGGCCGTGGGCGTGACCATCATGTTTCTGGGCTATTTCCTGCTGGCGATACCAGGATTCGGGCTTGTCGTGGCGTGTGTAGCCCTGGGGACCATTGCCCTGGGCAACGGCCTCTTTAAGGGCAACCTGCAGGCCCTCGTGGGGCAGATGTATGACAACCCGCAATATAGCGGGCTTAGGGATTCGGCCTATAGCATTTTTTACATGGGCATCAACGTTGGTGCCATGTTTGCCCCAAACGCCGCCGTATGGGTTCAGAAATGGTATCTGAAACAAAATGGTTATGAGTTTTTTCCGAAAACCTATAACCTTTGCAAACAGTTCAGCGCTGATTCATTGAAGGAAACTTCACAACTCTATAAATATGCCTCCGATGTCACCGGTCAGCACGTCACGGACTTTATTGACTTAGGTAAATTGGGCGAATTTACAAATGCCACCGGTAAGCCCGTTACGGACTTTATTGATATGGGCAAATTGGGTGAGGTTGTAAATGCCACCGGTAAGCCCGTTATAGATTTTGTAGATTTAGGTAAGTTGGGTGAAGTTGCAAAGGCAGCCGGTCTTTCCTTTACAGACTTTATGGATATGGAAAAACTGGGCGAAGTTGCAAAGGCCGCCGACCAGTCTGTTGCGGACTTTGTCATGAATAAATTAGGCGAAGTCGCAAATGCCACTGGTCAGTCTGTTTCGGACTTTATGGACATGGGTAAATTGGGCGGATTTGTAAAAAATTACATGGACATGCTGAGTAAAACTGCCTCCGATGTCACCGGCCAACCAGTTTCGGACTTTATGGACTTGAGTAAATTGGGCGAAGTCGCAAATGCCACCGGTCAGTCTGCTTCGGACTTTATGGATATGAATAAATTAGGCGAAGTCGCAAATGCCACAGGCCAATTTGTAACGGAATTTATGGACTTGGGTAAATTGGGTGAATTTGTAAATAATTACCTGAACGTGTTTTCCACCGGCTACCACTACGCCTTTGGTATAGCCGGCGTGGCGATGCTGATTTCGCTGACATCCTATCTGTTTTTCAAAAGGCATTTGCCTGAAAAGAAAAATATTGAAGCGGGCAGCGCGGACGTTCCCCAAATGCCCAAAGCGGAAGAAAAACAACGTTTGCTGGCCCTGGGCCTTGTTTTTCTGGTGGTCATCTTTTTCTGGATGTCCTTCCACCAAAACGGCCTGACCATGACGTTCTTTGCCAGAGACTGCACCGTGACGAGCGTCGCGCCGCTTTCAAATTTGCTGTTTGACATCAGGTCGCTGCTCTCCATCGGCCTTGGCGTGCTGGGGCTTGTACTCGCCCTGAAACCCTCCTCAACAGGGAAAACGCGCCTGCTTGGGGCTGTCATGGCTGTTGTATTCGGCGCCGTGGTTTATTACCTCTATAACGGCTTCAAAGATGAAACACAGATAAATCCAGCCATCTTCCAGCAATTCAACGCCTTCTTCGTGGTTTTCCTCACACCCGTAATCGTTGGCCTATTCGCCTGGCTGCGCTCCAAGGGCAAGGAGCCGTCCGCTCCACGCAAGATTGGCATAGGAATGATAATCGCTGCGCTTGGCTTCGTGGTATTGCTGATAGGCTCCCTTGGAATGCCGATAGCGCCGGTTGTTAAAGGGCATCAAATACCCTTGCAGGAGACGATGCTGGTTTCTACGCAGTGGCTGATTCAATCGTACTTGGTGCTAACCATCGCCGAGTTGTTCCTCAGCCCGATGGGCATATCCTTTGTCTCCAAGGTCGCCCCGCCCAGGTTGCAGGGCCTTATGCAGGGCGGCTGGCTCTGCGCCACGGCCATAGGCAATCAATTACTCTTTGTCGGCCCATTCTTTTGGAGCAGGGTTCCCATTTGGGGCGTCTGGCTCATATTCATCGTGTGCTGCCTGATTTCGGCGACGGTCATCTTCTCGCTACTAAGACGACTTGAGCTGGTGGCAAAGTGATTGTCGGCAATCCATCATCAGAAATTGAGTAATCAAGGCTGAATTGGAGCGGTTGCGTGGGTTGGACAGATGAGCGGTTTTGACAAAACTGATACTTTCAGCGACTGGTTAAAGAAACTCACTGACACTCACGCTAAGGCGCGGATATTTGAGCGAATAGCAATGGCTGAATCTGGCAATTTCGGCGACTGTGACTCTGTAGGTGATGGCGTTTCTGAAATGCGAATACACGTTGGCCCTGGTTATCGTTTATACTTTTGCCAAACAGAGAAGGATGACTATCTGTTGCTTTTGGGCGGCAGCAAAAATACCAAGAAGTTACAAACGCAGGACATCAAACGCGCTAAAGCGATTAAGCGAAAGGAGTTGAGCGGTGATTAGCAGATACGATGTAGTTGAATATTTGGACAGTGAAGCTCTTATTGACGAATATCTCAAAGTGGCCTCGCAGAATGAAGACCCTGCCATTTTCGCCAAGGCAATGGCGGATGCTTGCAGAGCGCGAGGCATTCTGCAACTCTCCAAAGATACTGGCATTGACAAGGATGAAATTTGCAAGGTGTTCACAGCCGACATTAAACCAAGCGGCGTTATTGTTTCAAAAATCACAAAAGCTCTGGCGGCGCCGATTCAAATCTGACTAATGTAAGCCAAAAACCAACAAAAGGGAGTTAGACAGGGGCGATAAACCTTACGCGCCGCATGATGACGCTTCAATGCATCTCTTCACTCTACAAACTTCACTCTTCACTCTCCAATGAACAGCCCCCACTGGCCTTACCCTGTCCTGCGGCTGAAGCCGGGTAAGGAGACGCTGCTCTCTAAGCGTCACCCGTGGATTTTTTCAGGAGCGCTGGCTGAGCCTGTTCCCGGGCCGGTTGTTCGTATAGCCGACGCCTGGGGCAACGTTCTGGCCTGCGGCGCGGCTTCATCTACAAATCCACTGGCGGCGCGGATATTCAGGTTTGAAGACGAGCCGCTGGACGAGCGATTTTTTAAGGCGCGCCTTGAATCAGCCCTTGCCCTGCGGCGCGCTTTGGGCCTGGATGGCGACGACCTTGGTTGCAGATGGGTCTTTGGCGAAGGAGATGGCCTGCCCGGCCTCGTCATAGACCGCTACGGCCCGGCGCTATGTGTACAGGTGGGAACAGCCGGACTGGAAGCACTGCGTGATACATGGTTTCCGGTATTGCAAAGCCTGGCGAAGCAAAACGGAATAGCGACGCTTGTCGAACGCAGCCAGGCCGGGCGCAAAGATGAAGGGCTGGAACCAGTCAACCGCATACTAAAAGGCAGTTTATCCGG
>JAISSN010000096.1 GCA_031273105.1 Holophagales bacterium
AGCATTTCGAGAGGCAAGGAACGCTTACGATGCCGTATCCGTAGCAAGGCGAGACCACGCTCTCGCCGCAGCCGACCACTTCAAAATTGCAGGACGCAATTTTGAAGTAGAATTGGAATTAGTCGTTAGACTTATTGAATCATGTCTGGCAGAAAAAAGCAAGGTAAGCATGCAGCGCTACTTTCCGGTTCAAAACCGCGAGTACGGTATCGCTAACACTCTTGGAGCAAAACGCGGTTTTGAACCGGAAACGCTATATATTCATTTTCAATCATCTTGAAAAGCAAAGCGCATCGCGTCATTCAGGCGTGGATGCAAAGGATTGATTTATGAGCGTACTGTATAATGATCCGAACCTGAAAAAATGTCGTTTGCTTTTCGGGTTTGTTGATTATCTGAGCATTTGGGGGTTCATCATGGCTACTGACGCCACACGCAGGTTTGACCTCAAAAATTTAAGCGTACGGGTTTGCAGCGCGATTGTGTTTGCCGTGCTGTTCCTCACTCTGCTCTGGTTTGGGGAAACGCCCTGGGCCAAGCTGACCTATTTGGGCCTACTGGCCGCAGCCGCCACTGTGGGCGTGCGTGAGTTTGCCATGATGGGCGCGAAAATGGGGCATTTCCCAAACCTTGGCGCCGGGACGATAATGGCCTGGGGCATCCTGGCCCATTGCCATCTCTGGGGAATGGAGCGGGCCGAGAGCCTGCCCCTTTGGCTGGTGTTGTTTGTTGGCGCTTTGGCAATACATTTGAGCGCGCTGTTTTCCAAGCGCAACCTGGATAACGCGCTGTCCAGCCAGGGCATAACATGGCTTGCTGGGCTTTATTTGGGCCTGGGCCTTGGTTTTCAGCAAAAGCTGTTCATGTTTAACCAGACGACCCTTGAAAATACTGGAGCGCGATTATTGCTGGCGCTGTTTCTCATCGTCTGGCTGGGCGACGCGGGCGCGTACTTTGCGGGCAGCCGCTTTGGAAAACATAAACTCGCGCCAAGGATAAGCCCTAAGAAAACCTGGGAGGGGGTAGCGGGCAATATCCTCGGCAACATAGCGGGGGCTGCCATCATCAAGTTCTTCGTATGCACAGACTGGAGCCCGATTGATATGGTTGCCATAGCTATCCTTTTGGGCGTTGCGGGCATTCTGGGCGACCTGGTGGAGAGCGCCTGGAAGCGCAGCGCGGGTGTTAAGGACAGCTATTTTGGCGTTAGCATTCCGGGACACGGCGGCATTTTAGACCGCGTTGACAGTCTGGTTTTTGCCGCCCCGGCTCTATACGCCTACATACACTTTGTACACGGCCTTAATTAATACATGAGAAAGCTCTCCATACTAGGGTCAACAGGCTCTATCGGCACATCGGCGTTGGACGTGGTCGTGGCCCATCCAGACCGCCTGCGCGTGGTCGCCCTTGCCGCTGGCCGCAACCTGGATTTAATCAGGACGCAGTGCGAGAGGTTCAGGCCAAGCCTTGTCTCTGTCGCCAATCCTGCTGACGCGCTGACTCTAAAAAAACAACTGAGGTATAGCCCCGAAATACTCAGCGGGCCGCAGGGTCTGCTCGCCTGCGCCACGTATGATGAAGCCGATACGGTACTCGCCGCAGTGGTCGGAAGCGCGGGCGTCGCAAGTACAGAATCCGCCCTGCGTTCCGGCAAGAGGGTCTGCCAGGCAAACAAAGAGAGCCTGGTGGTCGGTGGGGCGCTGATGAGGGCCGCGCTTACTCAAGGTGGCGGCGAACTATTGCCCGTTGACTCTGAACACGCCGCGCTGCACCAGCTTCTGGCTGGGCGTCCGCCTGAAACCATTAGCGAAATCCGCATTACGGCGAGCGGCGGGCCTTTCAGGGATTGGCCGATTGAGCGCATAATTGCCGCCGCCAGGGAAGAAGCCCTTAACCACCCAACCTGGAAGATGGGGCCGAAAATAACCATAGACAGCGCCACGCTGATGAACAAGGGCCTGGAGGTCATTGAGGCGGCGGTAATCTTTGGCCTTGACGCCAATCAAATACAAGTGACCATCCACCCCCAAAGCCAGGTGCACGCCATGGTGGGCTTTAAGGACGGCACGTACCAACTGCAAGCGTGTACTAACGACATGAAGCTACCCATTCAGTACGCCCTTTTATATCCGGATCGTATTGCTGGCCCAGTTCCGTTTTATGACTGGAATACAACCAGAACGTGGACATTTGAGCCGCCCGACCTGGAACGTTTTCCCTGCCTGGCTCTGGCTTATCAGGCCCTCAGGCAGGGAGGCGCCGCCCCGGCAATACTAAACGCCGCTAACGAAGAAGCTGTGGCATCATTTTTAGACGACCGCATCGGGCTGTGGGACATTCAGGCCTGCATCCAGCACGCGCTGGAAGTTCAGGAAAACGTCCCTGCCGCCAGTCTGGAAGTGGTCATGGAAGCGGACGGGCGAGCCAGAGAAGTAGCCAGAAAATGGATAGACGAACATGCGTTTTAATACACTTTATTTTTTGAAGCCGTTAAGTGCCGCGGGTTCAGGTCGCGGAACCGCCGGAATCAGTCTGGCCATCTGCGCCGCGGCAGCCCCATTTGCCCTTGCCCTCTTGGGGCGGGGGATATGGGGGCCGGTACTCATGCTAGCGGGGCTTATCTTTGTGCATGAGCTTGGACATTTTTTGGCGGCAAAGTTTATGGGAATGCCCGTTGACGTATTCAGCCTGGGATTTGGCCCCAGGCTAATTGGCTTTAAGTGGCGCGAAACAGATGTCCGCCTTTCCCTGCTCCCCCTGGGGGGCTACGTCAAGCTGGCCGGATATAACCCTGAAGAGCCTGGCGCGGATGATCCTTATGGCTTTTTAAAACAGCCCGCATGGAAGCGTACGCTCTTTTACTCCGGCGGTATCATAGCTAACGTGATAGCTTGCGCCGCGCTGGTTTATTTTGTCAGCGTTGACAGGGAGAGATACCCCGCCCCGATAATCAAACTGCAAGTCCAGGAAGGCTCGGCGGCGGAGGCAGGCGGACTGAAAAACGGCGACGAATTGCGGCGGGTGGGTACTCTGGAACTGCCCCAGGCCGACTGGAACGACGACATTGTTCCATATATCAGGGAGCGCGCCAACTCGCCCATTGAGGTTCAAATAATGCGTGACGGGGAGTTAATGGACTTCACGCTTACGCCAAGGCTTCAGGGGCAAATAGGCATATTGGGCATCACTGCCATGCCGTCCGTGAGCGACACGCCTTTAAGGCCGATGCATTTTAAGGATTTCATCACGGCCGTACCCCAGTCCATCAAGGAAACCGCCGTCATGGGCGCTTTGGTGGCGAAGGGTTTTTGGAGGCTGATCAGCTTACAGGCCAGCGTCAAGGAAATAGGAGGGCCTATAGCCATAGTAAAATTGGGCAGCGAAGCGGCAAAGGCGGGCTGGGCGGTTTATTTTTACATGACAGCCTTTATCTCTATGAACCTGGCCGTTCTCAACGCCCTGCCGATACCCTTTTTAGACGGCGGTCACATTTGCATACTTGCCTTCGAACGCCTGCGCCGAAAAGACCTCAGCATAGAAATCAAGGAAAAAATCCTGACGGTGGGTTTTTTCTTTATGGCCGCCCTGATGGTTCTGGTTGTTTTTATGGATGTTTGGCGGATATGGCAATAGGACTTACGCGAATGCGCAACGGCGTAAAAAGCGCGCCGTTTTGCATGCGCTGTAATCAACGCACTTGGAAGTTCGATGATTCATGCGGCAAAAACGTCCTTATAGAAATAGGTATAATTTCACCCCTTGCCGGCAGCTTTGTTATCAACCAGGCGCTTGGCCTCCCTGCGCAGCGACTCGGCTACGTTGCGGTCTTTAGACATGAGTTTCAGGTCAAATTCGTTAATCCTTTTGAGCAGATTCATCGCTATGGGCAGGGGCGTCCTGGGGTTTGACGCCAGGTTTTTTACTATGGGATACTTCCGCATCCACTCGCGGTTGTTGGCGATGATGCGGATAACTTCTTCATGGGCCGTGCGCATCTGGGCTATATAGGCTATCTCCCCTTCGGTTACGCGGCCGTTCAGCACGACGTTTACCTGAATCAGCCTGTTGGCTTCGCGCATCAATATTGACCGCTCTTCCTTACCGCCTTTAAGGGCCAGTATGATTTTCTGGTTGGTGGCGAGGCGCATTATCCTCTGGCCAACAGAGCGGACAGGGGCGGCCTGCTCTGGTTCAGGAGGCGTGGTTTCAATTGTTTTAATGGTTTCAACAGTTTCAATGGTTTCGGTAGTTCCAGCGGCTTCTTCTTTGGGCAGGGGCAATTCGGCCCATGACTTATCAAGCGCGCCGGATTCAACCTCGTCAAGGATTTCCAGACGCTCGTCGGCCAGCGCGCTATCCAGTTGGCCGAGAACGTCTTTGCGGAATTCAGTAATCCGCCTTTTTAAATTTGTAGTACCCTCGGGGTGGCTCTCCAGAGCGTCGAGGATGCCTGGGCGCTCAATCCACAGCACCTGGTTGTTAAGGGCTATATCCAGGCAACTTTCTGGGAGGGCGGGGATCACCCGCTCCATCCACTCGGCCGTGAGGCCCTTGTTGAGCAGGGCCGCCTCCAGAAGTTCAGGCTCGGAGCGGTAGAGAAGAGTCAGGCCCAGTGGTTCGGGAGATTCCGTCCTGTCGGCTATGGCGCCCATGACGATGGAACCTGGCAGACCCTTAAAGGTTTCCAGCGCCGCGCCAGCCAGGGGCGACTCCTTAAAGACAGCATGGGACAGAGCTAAGAGTAAATCGCCGGTCGGCAGGGGAAGGCCGCCGCCAATTAACATAGCCGCCATTGGGCCTGGCAGTTCGTTGTTGATGAATTTTTTTACTAGGGGGTGCATAACTTCTTACGCAGTGTTAGTCGCCATTGTTATCGTTATCGCCATCGTTATCGCCGTCATCCGTCGTCTGCGGAGTTGGTTTAGGGATGGCGGGGCGGAGGGGACGCAGCCAATTCCCGTGGAAGTCAAAAGAACCGGACCAGGGTTGCCCCACGCCCGCGCCGTGCTGAATCTTTTGGCCAGCCACTTCTAAAGCGACAACGCCCGCGTTGTCAAGGCGCAGGACAAAAGCGCCCTTTACCCTGAGTTTCCAAGGCTCGGACATTCGCAGCGTCTGGTTTTGCTCCTGCCCCCTATCCATGGTTATATGGGCTATGCAACTATCCGTGGCCCTCAGGTTTATAAGTATTCCTTCATTGGTAATCGGGATTTCCGGTATCACTTCACCGAGTACCGGGTAGGGATGGTCAGAAGCCGGTTTTTGCCACTGGGCGTTTTGCGGCGTTACCATTGATTTTTCTTTGACCGACGACTGGCTGATGTCGTCCGCCGGAATCAACAGCCACGCCAGCATCGCAACCGTGGCGACTACCATGACTGTCATCACTATTCGCTCACGTCTTAAATCGTCGTAGTGGGTGTCTTTTTCCTCCAGGTCGCCAAAGAAAAAGGCCCTGTTCACATAAAAATTATCCAGGTCCAGCCCCAGCCGCCGCGCAACCGAGACGGCCAATTCATACGCCTTGTCCGAAGGCAGGTCAGACCAGTCGCAAGCCTCAATCAATTCGATGGTTTGATA
>JAISSN010000153.1 GCA_031273105.1 Holophagales bacterium
CAACGGCGGGAGGTAAAAGCGGAAGCTGCGCTTTAATGGTTACGCCAAGACCCGTTGCTGGCGACGTATTTGTGGCGGGTTATGAAATTGACGAAAAATATAAGTCGCTTGCAACAATCTGGAAAAATGGCGAGGTTTATCAACAACTTAGCGCAGAAAGCAACGCGGATTTTTGCTCCGTATATGTTTTTGAAGGCGACATATATGTAATTGGCTCAGAATACGTTAACAACGCGCGTGTTGCTAAACTCTGGAAAAACAACGAGGAATTTATTATTGGCGAACCGGGAAATGCATACTTAAGTTCCATATTTGTTCATGAGGGTGATGTATATGTGGCGGGAAATATGATGGAAGATCAGCCCGATGATCAGCTGCCCATATCCGTAGCCATGCTCTGGAAAAACGGCAATCCTATAAGGCTCAGCAACGGTAATTTCAGTGCGATAGCCAATTCCGTATTTGTATCGGACGGCGGCGTTTATGTGGCGGGATACGAGAGTAATGAAAATTGGGTATATTTAGCCACGCTCTGGAAAAATGGCGAGACCATAAGGCTTAACGATGGCGCTTCCGATGCGGAAGCCTGCTCAGTTTTTGTTTCAGGCGACAACGTTTATGTTGCGGGATGGGAATACAATAACGAAAACTGGATGGATGCAGCAACACTCTGGGAAAACGCAATACCAATAAGACTCAGTAATATTTTTTATGCGAGAGCTTGCGCCGTTTTTGTATCGGGCGGCTACGTTTATGCGGCGGGATTTGAAATCAACGAAAATTTTAAAAGCGTAGCAACGGTCTGGAAAAATGGCGAGCCGATAAACTTCAGCGATGGGGTCAATCATGTAGAGGTTAGTATTTTTGATTCCCTATTTGTATCGGGCGATGACGTCTATTTAGCGGGAGGTACGTATAACGAACAAAATTATATATACGTAGCGACGCTCTGGAAAAATGGCGAAGCCATTAGCCTTAGCAATCAAACTACCGATTCTTTTGCTCGTTCTGTTTTTGTAATGGAGTAGGCCCATGCTCTCAGGAAACCCGCGATTGATTTACGGTGGTTCTCCTGAAAGAGCGCCTGAACGAGAAGGAAAAAGTTGAGTCAATTTGCAACTGAAAACCAGTTGCTTTTCGGCTCAAATCGGATCAAGATAGTTTTGTGGTGGCAGATTGAGCAAAAAAGAGAAACTTGCCAGGCGGCTGCTGTCGCGCCCGCTGGATTTTACGTTTTATGTGGGAAGCCTTGAACTGTCTGAAAGAGACGGCGTGTTTCACGGGAAGGTTATTGGCGTAAAGGCCCTTATTTCCTTTGAGGGCGATAGCGTGAACAGCATTATTGAGGATTTTCACAACGCCGTGGACGAATATCTGAAGTTTTGCGCCGACAATGGAAAAGAGCCGGTGAAGGCGTTTAAAGGCTCTTTTAATGTTCGCGTCGGCCCCGACCTTCACCGCAAAGCAGTCCTTACGGGTCTGTCCGAGGCGTTTCACTCAACGCGCTGGTAGAAGACGCTATCCGGCAATCTGTCGAATAGCCCCATTGGCCTATTGCGAACCTATTTGCAGCTTTAGCTGAACAATCTGACCGCCGCGCTGGACTTCGAGTTGTAGCGTGGAACCTATGGGCATGTTGTAGGCCAGGTCTAATAATCGCTCCCAGCCGTTTGCCTGGCTGTCGTTGATGCCGATGATGACGTCGCCCAATTCCCCCGTCCTGGTATTGGCGGGGCGCAATCCGGCTCTGTCAGCGGGGCCGCCGCTCCTTACGGACAGGACGGCGATCTGGCCCTCTTTTAAGCCAAGGCGGCGGTTGAGGCGCTCCGGTACCGCCTCAAAGCCTAAATCCGGCAGCGCGGCCCTGCCCCTTGAAATAAGTTGAGGCACAAAGCGGTTCACAGTGTCAACGGGAATGGCAAAACCGACGCCCACGCTGCTGCGGCTATTGCTCGCTATTTGCGTGTTCACGCCAATTAAGCGTCCGGCGCTGTCCAGGAGCGGTCCGCCGGAGTTGCCGGGGTTAATGGCGGCGTCTGTCTGAATCACGCCCATGATGCTTCGTCCTTGTGGGTCCTGACGGCCTGGCGGACTTTGGATTTCACGGTCAAGAGCGGATACCACGCCTGTCGTGAGTGTTTGGTCGTAACCAAACGGGTTGCCTATGGCGATCACGGATTGACCAACCTGAAGGTCGTGGCTTGTCCCGATAGGTATGGGGCGCAGAGTTGAAGGAGGATTGTTGATTTTTAAAACGGCAAGGTCTTTTTCCGGGGCTAATCCAACCAGCGCCGCCTGGTGCTGACTCCGGTCGTGGAGCGTCACCAATACGTCTTCTGCTCTTTGTATGACATGATAATTAGTTACTATGTGACCGCCCGTATCCCAGATAAATCCGCTGCCTGAACCCGTTGGCACTTGTTCCAGGTCAAATCCGAACCAGTCCTTCTGAACTGTCGCCATGGTGGTGATATAGACAACCGATGGCTGTACGTCCTTGAATCGCTGAATGGTGACCATTTCCCATTCAAGGAGCGGCCCGCGCGGCTCCACCTGGCGCGGCGAGGCGGCGGCCGACCTTTGATTAGCGTAGATGCCGCACCAGCCGGCCAGAATGACGAGGGCGACAAGGATAACAATAAGCGTGAAACGGCGCATGGAAATAATATATACTATTAAAGTATCTTCTTTGAAGCGAGGTGTTTATGACTCAGGTCACACTGCAGGGCAACCCAATGAATACAATCGGCTCACTGCCAACTGTCGGCTCTGTGATACCAAATTTCACGCTGGTGAAAACAGACCTTAAAGAAATCACAAAGGCGGATATAGCCGGGCAAAAGGCTGTCCTGAATATCTTTCCCAGCATCGACACGCCAACCTGCGCCATGAGCGTACGCGCCTTTAACACCAAGGCCAGTCAATTCAAGGGCGCTAAGGTATTGTGCGTCAGCCAGGACCTCCCCTTTGCCGGAGCAAGGTTTTGCGGCGCGGAGGATTTGACAAATGTGATACCCGCAAGCGCCTTTAGAAACCCTGAATTCGGGAAAGACTTTGGAGTAACGCTGATTGACGGCCCGCTAAAGGGGTTATTGGCCCGCGCAGTGATAGTGGTTGACGCCCAGGGCGCGGTGCTGCACTCCCAGTTGGTTTCTGAAATAGCCAGCGAGCCGGACTACGAAGCCGCGCTGAAGGCGCTTTGATTTTCGGGGCGTTCCATGGCATTTACGCCGGGTTCAAAAAACAGCCGGATGGCGGACATCAACATGGTGCCATTGATTGACGTCGTGCTTGTGCTGTTGATCATTTTTATGGTGGCTGCGCCTATGCTGACGACGGGCATGGACGTGAGCCTTCCCGAATCGCGCACGGGCGCCAATCTGGAAAGCCAGGCGCCCGTGGTGACGCTGACCGGGGATGGCAGATATCAGTTTGAAGGCAGCGTTTTAACGGCGCCCCAGTTACAGGCCGAGCTGCAAAAACGAGCCGTCGGCCCGGCCAGAGCGCAGGGCGTCATTGTTCGCGGCGATCAGCACGTTTCTTACGGAAAGGTTGTAGAACTGATGGACATCATCAGGGACGCCGGCTTTACAAATATCGGGCTGTCGTCCCAGCAAGCCGTTTCACAGCAAAGAAAAAGTAATTGACGGAGCCTTGGTGAGCCGGGAACTACACGCCTTGCTTAATGAACGCGCCCAAATTCGCGTTCTTGGCTGGCCTGCCGGCTTAGGGATCAGCCTTGCCCTTCATATGGCTGCTGTCGGCGGCATTTTTCTAATGCCCGATTCCGCCGCCGCAACACCCCAGGAAAAAATCAGGTGGGTAACCCTTCCGGCAGCCGGAGGCGGCGTTTCCGGCGGCTCGGCCCCAACTGAAGAAGGCCGGACGAGAGGCAGGCAGCGCCGCGTTGAAGAGGT
>JAISSN010000173.1 GCA_031273105.1 Holophagales bacterium
CGGCGAAGTACAGGTTGTACAGGTACAGCGGGAACACTCAAAAAACACAGAAAAAGCAAGGGGGGGAGTTGAAAAAAGAGTACAAACTTCTTCAGAAAAGCCGCCAATGTAAAAACCTGAGCAAAAAGGCGTCATTCACCCCTCCCCAAATTCTTACAATATTCATTTTTTTTTTTTTTCAATCGGCAGTTTTTGCCTATAGCGGTTTTGAACCGGAAAATATAGCGATTCCCCTAAATATTAGCGTTGTTACATGATTCAATTAGTTTAGTGGGAAAAGGTGAGACAGACCTCCTGCGCTACTTTCCGGTTCAAAACCGCGAATGCGGCATCGCTAATATTCATGGTTGCGAAACGCAGTTTTGAACCGGAAATGCTATACTTGAATACAAAAATATTAATTACTTATTTTTAAGAATTTAAGGAACAAAGTTAAGCTGAAGGACATGTGTAATAACTGAGTGTTGAGGTAATTGCACCCCTCCTATTTTACCAGGAAAGCGGACGCCGAACCCGCGTTTTTCGGGGATTGCCGCGATGATTTGCGACGTTCCCAGTGGCTTTGCAACCGCCTCTGTTATACTGTCTTTTAACTTCTAGGAGATGCCTATGATCAGGTCTTTGCTCTTAAACTTTGTTGTCGCGTCAATCCTGGGTTTTAGCCCGCTTGACGCCCAGAGCCTTCCTGTCCGGGAGCATACGCTCAAAAACGGCATGAAGGTTTTACTTGTAGAACGCCACGACGAGCCAACCATCGCCTGCGGATGGGTGGCCAAAGTAGGCAGCGTCAACGAGAGGCCCGGCATCACCGGCCTGGCCCATATCTTTGAACACATGATGTTCAAAGGCACCAAGTCCATCGGCACCAAGGACGCGGCCAGGGACATGGAAATCAACGACATGCAGGACAAAATCCAGGCTGAAATCCGGGCCGAGATGAGCCTGCTCAGGGAAAAGCAGCGCCGGGGCGAAATAAAAAACATGATGGACCCAAGCGTCAGGACGCCCAGGCTCCAGGAACTGCTCGATGAATTTGACAAGCTGGTAAAAGAGCAGAGAGAGCTAATCGTCAAGGATGAACTGTGGAAGATATATCAGACCGCAGGCGCCACTAACTTGAACGCCAGCACCAGCTCTGACAGGACGTTTTACATTATCCAAATCCCCTCAAATAAGCTGGAGCTATGGGCGCTGATGGAATCGGACCGCCTGATAAATCCTGTCTTCAGGGAATTTTACAGCGAGCGCAGCGTGATTTTGGAAGAGCGCCGCCAAACGCTGGAATCGCGGCCGGACGGCCTGATTGACGAGGCATTCGATGCCATGGTCTGGATGGCCAGCCCTTATCAATGGGAAGTCATCGGCTGGCCCAGCGACATAACCCACATGACCAGAGAATCGGCAAATGAATTTTTTGCCACCTACTACGCGCCAAATAACATCACGGCCATTCTGGTGGGCGACTTCAAATCCGACGCGGCCATCGCGCTGATGGAAAAATACTTTGAGCGCATACCCGCCAACCCAAAGGGCGTGCCTGAAATCACTACCGAAGAGCCGCGCCAGCCGGCCCAGCAGCGCATGATAGCCAAAGCCGAGACCCAGCCCAACATTAATATTACGTTCAAGACTGTACCCTCGGTACACAAGGACGCTCCGGCCCTGACGGCTCTGGCTTCAATACTCACCGGCGCCCCGACCAGCAGGTTTGCCGGGGGCGCAGCGCGCCCCTCCGGCCGTCTTGGCAAGGCTTTGGTACTTGAGCAAAAATTAGCGACGCTAACGGCTACTTATGCGTACGGCCGGAAGTATGAAGGAACATTCATTGTATATGCCACGCCCGTGCCGGATCAAAGCCCGGACGCCTTAGAGCCGGTCATTTTTGGGGAAATTCAAAAAATCGCCAGGGACGGCGTGACCGACCAGGAGCTGACGCGGGCGAAAAACGCCGCCCTTATGGTCTTCTATATGCAGCAGGAAAACAATCAGGGTCTGCGCAACACACTGGCCGCAGCGGAAGCCGCGGGTACATATAAGGATTTCCTGGAAATTCCCAACAAGCTCCAGGCTGTCACAAAAGAAGACGTGCAGCGCGTCGCCCAGGAATACCTGGTAGAAGAGCGCAGCAACGTACTTTTAACAACGCGCCCCGGCGCCCCGAGTCCCAGCCAACCCCAGGAGGTGAATTAATGTTTGGGCGAATTGCTCTTTCACTCGTCATCGGTTTTAGCAGCCTGACCTGGCTCGCCGGGCAGGCCCTGCCCGACAGGCCGGAAAAATTAACTTACCCGCCGCTGGTCTTCCAGGTTCCAAAGGCCAAAGACTATAGTGCCAAGCTCAAAAACAATATACCCGTCTATATTTCAGACGACGACGCCATCGCCCCCATCGTAAACCTGGCCATCCACTGGAGGGGCGGCAAGTACATGGAGCCGGAAGGCAAAGAGGGCCTGGCGAATATATTTGGCGCGCAGATCTCACAGGGCGGCTCGCTCAAGATGGATATTGCTAAACAGGAAGACCGCCTTGAAGACCTGGCGGCCAATATCAGCAGCAGATGCGGTGACGCCAGCGGTTCAATTTCCATGCGGTGCATGGAAAAGGACTTCAAAGAAGTCTTTGAAATGATGATTGACTCCCTTGCCCAGCCGGCCTTCGCCCAGGATCGCCTGGATATAGCCAAGCGTTCGGCCAGAGAGGAAATGGAGCAACTGAACGATTCGGTTGTGTCCATCGCCCAGTACCTGATACCCCAACTGATGATGGGCGAAAACCACTTTATGGCGAAACGCCCCACCACGGCAAGCATTGATTCCATCACAAGGGAGGATTTGCAGGCCTTCCACGAACGCGTCATGCATCCGTCAAATTTTGTCGTTTCCATTTCAGGCAATTTCAACAAAAAAATGGTCATGGACCGCCTGAACGCCACGATAGGGGCTATGAGGCCGCGCAAAGGCTCAGAGCCAAGCCCCAAGCCCCCCGCGCCTGACTTTGCGCGCAAGCCGGGCATCTATATCGCAGACAAAACAAACGCCCCCCAGTCCATGATCATGTGGGCCTTGCCCGGCATGAGGCGCAGCGATGACGATTGGTACGCCGCTACGCTGATGAACTTCATCCTGGGCGGCGGCTCCTTCACCAGCAAGCTGATGAAAAAAATCCGCTCGGACGAAGGGCTGACTTACGGCATATACTCATTTCTTACCGAGGGCGCTTACTGGACAGGCGACGTCATGGGCTATTCCCAGACAAGCAACAATACGGTAGCCTATCTGTTGCGTTTGGCCGTAGCCGAGATGGAAGCCCTCAAGAACACCCCCATCCCGGACGCTGAACTCCAGACCGTCAAGGACGGCATGATTGAATCATTCCCAAGCCGATGGGGCAAGATGGCCGCCGTGAATACATTTGCCAGTGAAGCCATTGCGGGATGGCCCGAAGACTGGTGGGTGAATTACAGGGAAAAAATCCAGGCCGTAACCCCTGCCGACGTGCAAAGAATGGCCAGACGCCTGCTGGACATGGAAAAAATTATCCTGGTTGTAGTAGGAGAGGCGGACAAAATAGAAGCGGGGGACCACGACCGCCCCGGGCTGCTAAAAGACGTACTGCCCCTGCCCATGCAGCGCCTGCCGCTGAGGGACCCGAATACTGGAAAACCGATGTGAAATGAACGAAAACACGCGCTCTTACCGTTTTTAATTAAATCAATTGAGCTGGTTGCAAAACCTCCGAATTTGCCAGGCCCTCGTCTTTCAGTAACTGCTACGCTGGCTTTGGATGTTTTTGGAGGTTTTGCAACTATCTCAATTGATTATAGCTTTTCAGCATAGCCAGCACCCGCTCCATTTCGTTATTGACTATCATGTAGCCTTCATCAAAGCCCATGCCTGGTTTGGCCAGCATACGCTCGGCGCGGGCGGCTATGGCGGCGTGAACGCAGGCTTTGGCGCTGAGGTCGGTTTCGTTGCAGGTTCCTCCCTGGTAGGCCTCCATGCCGTGACTGCGGCAGTACAGAACGCTCTCCACTGTGTTGTGAATGCTGCCCAGATCGGGAGTCTTGATTTGCACCATGTGGCACGATCTGGCTTCGCTGAAGAGAATCACGTCTTCTTTAGTATTACACCATTCGTCGGCGACTATTTTTACACGGCTGCCAATGCGGTTAAGTTCATTTTTGATCGCCAGCAGCGCCTCAATTTGCCTCTCCCTGTGACCTGCGTCAACGGGGCCTTCTATGTAGAGGTCAAAGCCTTCGCTAGGCGCTTCCAGCGTTTGAAGATAGGCGGCGACCTTTACGGGGTCGTTATCAAAGATGAGGCCGATGGTGCCGTACACGTCAATGTGCAGGCTGGGGCTATAGTTATTGTCAACCCGCAGCGTTTTTATCCTGTTTGCCAGCCAGCCCACGTATTCGGCCAGCAACTCGCCGTTACGGCCCAGTTTGGCGTCCACGTTGTTGATGAGGGCGTGGGGCAGTACGTCGGCCTTTTTTATTATCATCTTGTCAACGTTGCTGTAGCGGTCGTCGCCCGATTGGGCAAATATAGGCACGCGCTCTGGAATTATTGGCAGCGAATATTCTTCGGCAACAACTTCGGCCATGAGCTTATTTTTGGCTTTAGCCACGGCGTCCAGCAGAGCCTGTGAAAGACCGTACCTGATGGCCGTGTGCAGCGGTTTGTCTTCGAAGTGCAGCGAGTCAAATTTTTCGGCCAGGTTGCGGAATGAATCCAATTCCAGGCCCTCAAGCAACGGCCTGATATTTTTTTCCATGAAAGGGATGTAGCGGTCAGCCAAAAACAGTGGGTCGCGCCCGCCAGTGCCCGAGTACTGGACAGCGGCGCAGTCGCCCTGGGCCGCAGAGCCATTTTCGAGTATCAATATAACGGAAACGCACTCCCCGGCCATGCGGATTTGCTCAAAGCCCTCTGTACGGGTTTTGCCCTTATAGACAAAGCCGTCTTGAGCTGCGCCCTTCTTTATGGCTACCTGATCGTCAAAGAAAAAGCCCGTCAAGCCCTTATTAAACAGCGCCTTTTTGATTTTCATCGTGATCTCCCTGGTTTGACGAGCAGCTTACAGTTTACAATTTACAGTTTACAACGCATAGCTATTGACGCGCAGATCGGGTTACCAATTTTTGTTAGCCCCGCCACGATACCCGCTTATTTTGGCTATAGCCTTTGCTCCTGTCTTGTTCCAGAGCGGTTTCAAGGGGGGCGCCGTGCTTTACGGCTATTTCACTCGCGTATCATCAAAAGCAGTGGTGAACCTCTGATACATCTGCATTAACTCAGCCACGATAGCGGATTCTGGCGTGTCATTATCAAAGCCGTACAGTTTCATAACGGCGCGATCAAGCTCCCTATGCGCCTTAGACAACTCAATGGGCATTGCCAGGGGGTCATAGAGGTCGGCAAGTGAGCTATTGGGACATTTCGCCCTTGCCTTGAGAACCCCCTGCGCCAGTTTCCCTATATTTGCTTTTTGTTTATCCGTTGCGCCAGGCCATGGGAAGTTGTTGTACACAATGTCCTTGGAGTAGCGGTAATCACTCTTTAGACGTCCGCAGACAGCCCGCATCCAGGCGTTATGCGCATTTGATGTGAGTATGCCAAAATGATAGAGGGTTGCGTTGGTAATAAACTGCGTTCCATCGCTTGCGATTATTTCTGGCGGTAAAAAACCGATGGGAATATAGCGGCGGCGTTCAGAGGAAACTCTAGGCACAACCAAATAGCGCGTCTCTGGCTGCCGTATTTCTCCAAACAGCATTGGCGCATCCGCTCTCTTTCTTGTCGCTTCTCTTTTACTTGCCAAACGCCCTTCTCTCACACGCTCAACGCGAGCCATCACCAAAGGCATGGCGCGTATTTCTGACGGCGCCGCGCCCATAAGCCATAGGCAATAGCGGGGAATATTGTTGATAAATTCATCCGCGCCGACAAATCGTTTGATGAATTTTGCCGCTTTGGGTTCCGCGCTCAAAAAGCCTTCGAGTTCTTTGGCTTCAATAATGAGATTCCCGCCATCGTTAGGCATACTTCCAAACACCATTTCAGGCGCGTCGCACAGCGGCTTTGTCCGCCTCTCAATAAAAACCGTTGGCGCTTCGATCAGGTATGGATTTATATTCGGTGTTGTCTTTTCAAAGCTAAAGCCCACAACCACACAATGGACAGCCGCTTTGCCTTTGGCCTCACTGTCCCATTTGAATGTCGGGACGCCAAAGTTAATGAATATGCCGCGCTCCATCAGCGGCTTCCAGAGAATGCCTACCTGCTCGCCCTGGGTGGTTGAGTTTGTGGAGACAAAGGCGGTCTTTATTTTTTTATTGCCCTCCATCGTATCAACTGCTTTTTTGTACCAGGCCGAAACGTAATCCAGGTTACCCACGCCCTTCAAATCGCCGAAGACAATTTTCATATCTTCTTTCTTGCGTTTTTGCTCAATCTCATCTTCTCCAGTGCGCGCCCCTGAAAACGGCGGGTTTCCCAGAATATAGCTCAGTTCATCTTTGGGCACTATGCTCTCCCATTCAATCCTGTGGGCGTTGGCGTGAATGATCTCAGCCCCTTTGGTTAGCGGCAGTCTGTCATAGTACTGACCAAACTCTTCTGAAACCTTTATATTCATTAAATGATCCATCAGCCACATTCCAGTTTTTGCTATCTGGCAGGGCCA
>JAISSN010000183.1 GCA_031273105.1 Holophagales bacterium
CGCGCCCAATCGGCCGTCATAAAGTCTTCGCTCTGAACAGCCCGCAACGCGCATATACTCTCGTAGGTTCTTTCATCGCCCATGATGCCGACTGTCTGTACCGGCAATAGCACAGCAAACGCCTGGCTCGTGTGTTTGTACCAGCCGGACTTTCTGATTTCTTCAATAAAGATGGCGTCCGCGTCTTGCAGCATGGCCACTCTTTCCCGTGTTATGGCCCCCGGAAGGCGGACGGCCAGGCCGGGACCCGGGAAGGGATGCCGCCAAACCATGTCCTCGGGCAGGCCGAGGGCAAGCCCAACGCGGCGGGCCTCATCTTTGAAAAGCTCGCGCAGAGGCTCTACCAATTTCATCTTCATGCGGTCGGGCAGACCGCCGACATTGTGGTGAGACTTGACCAGAACCGCCCCGCCGACGCCGCTGCTTTCAATGACATCGGGATAAAGCGTGCCTTGTCCCAGGAATTTGGCCCTGGTGGCTTTGGCCTCCCGTTCAAATACCTCAATGAATATGCGGCCAATGGTTTTGCGCTTTTGCTCGGGGTCCGTGACGCCGTCCAGTTCGCTTAAAAATCTGTCAGACGCGTTTACCCACTTTACAGACAAGTCGAATGGGGCAAAGGTACCCTGCACGTGGCGCATTTCGTTTTTACGCATCAACCCGGTATCAACAAAAACGCAGGTGAGCCTTTTACCAATGGCTCTGTGAAGGAGCAGGGCGGATACGCTGGAATCCACGCCCCCGGAAAGCCCAAGAACGACTGTCCCGTCAGGCCCGACCTGCTTGCGGATATCCTCTACCTTTTCCTTGATAAAATTACCGGCGTTCCAATCCAGATTCATTGCGCACAGATGCAGAAAATTCAAAAGGAGCGCGTTGCCAAATTGTGTGTGCGTCACCTCGGGGTGAAATTGTATGCCGAATAGTTTTAACGCCTGATTTTCCATGGCGGCGACGGGTAATCCGATGGTTTTTGCTACAGACGTAAAGCCGTCGGGGACGGTTTCAACGTGGTCGCCATGGCTCATCCAGACGTCCTGCTCTATCTTCATGCCCTTGAACAGAACGCTGTCCGTGTCTGTCACCGTAATTGTTGACTTGCCGTATTCACGGGCCTCAGCCGTGCAAATTTTGCCCTTGTAGTCTCTCGCCAGAAGCTGCATGCCATAGCAAATTCCCAGTATTGGGACGCCCAGCTTGAGCAGGCCGTCATTCATGCCGGGGGCGTTTGGCGCCATTACGGAGTTAGGCCCGCCGGACAGAATGATGCCTTTGAGATCGCCGCCTGATATTTCATCAGGCGCTGCATCGGGCCTGTACACAAGGCCAAAGGCGCCAAGCTCCCTCAAACGGCGCGTAATCAGGTGCGTGTATTGACTACCAAAATCTAAAACCGCAATGCGTTCGTGATGCATTAATTACTCCGCTATTTTTTTGAGAGACCCAGTATCACGCCCAACACCAGCCCCCAAAGCGCGGCCAGGCCAATTTGGAACGGCGCAGGTAGGCAAAATGTGACAGTATGGGCCGGTATCCAGAACCAAATGAGCGTCCTGAATGCTTTTTCTATGCCCGCGTAGCTCTTTGTTCCAAGTATCAAATTGTCTTCCAGTCTGTGAAACAGCATCATCTGAGGGCCAAACAACACATTTGTAAAGACGGACACGGCAAAGGCGAAACCTATCCTGCCCAAGAACGCTTGCGACGCCGTATCCGCAACGGAGAACCATGCCGGAAGCATTTGATTATCCAACAATGCCTTCACAAAGCCTTTCATGCCGACAAAGCCATACTTAATAACAACGCCCAGAATGGCCCACGCAAAGACTTTCCCCAGCATTTGCAGCGATGAGCAGGGAAGAGCGGGGCGCCTGACAATAATTGAAGCCGCGACAATTTCCCCAGCAGGCCCCAGAATGGCAAACTGTACAAACGCGGACAATATGGGGTTTTGACTGACCCATTGAATGTAAGCTTGAATGCAAGCATCCATGAAACACCTGAAAACAATGACTGTAACATAAAAAAGCCGTCAGGCGTCACAGACAAAGACAAGGTGTTTGGGCTATTTCGGCGACCTGTGCAGCGCCCTGCAGCAAACACAAAAATGCCCACGAAACGCCATCCTGAAAAAGAAAACGTTTCGTGGGCGCACGGAGCAACGTGCTCCGTGAGGGAGCCGATAAAACTACCTGAGCAGTTGAAGTATAGACTGGGCGGCCTGGTTGGCCTGTCCTAAGGCGCTGGTCCCTGATTGATTCAATATCTGGAATTTTGTCAGGTTGATAACTTCATCGGCCATGTTGGCGTCCCGTATCTGGCTATAGGCTGATGTAAAGTTTTCAACCTGGATGCCGAGGGATTCAGCCACAGACGTGAGTTGCTGCTGATTTGCGCCTATGGACGCGCGGATCATACTGATGGATTGAATAGCGGCGTAAAGCTTGGGACGGACATCCGTAGCCGCGCTAACCGAAGTAATGGAGTCAACCGGGCTTGTAAGCCCAAGCACTTCCATCGGGCTAGGACCCGCAAAAGCATGGGTATGAATTGAGATCGGCGAATAATCGCCTACCGATACAGTTTTTGCGGCGCCGGTGAATATGGTTTCGCCGTTAAATTTTGTCATCAGGCCAATGTCGGCCATGCCTGTCAGGATTCTCTGGAATTCAAGGTCAAGCGCCAGGCGGTTTGTATCGCTGATAGTGCCCGTTTTGGCTTGTTCAGTTAATTCCGCAGCCCTGGTGAGAAGGCTGGTGACCTCTTCCAGGACGCCGTCCGCAACCTGCAGGTAGGCAATGCCGTCATTGGCGTTTCGCCTGCCCTGGGCCGCGATTCGTATGTCGGCGCCAAGGTTGTTGCTTATAGCGAGTCCCGCGGCGTCGTCGGCTGCGCGGTTAATCCTCAGACCGGTGGTCATGCGCTCAATGGTTTTTGTCAGGCCGTTTCCCGTGATGCCCAGCTGTCTGGAGGCCTTTAGCGCCGGTGTGTTGTGCAGAATGGTAGTCATGGTGGTTCTCCCCGCTAGTCAATACGCATGGCGTGTGCCAAAAAAAGCAGGCATTTTTGGCCTGGTGGTTTTATAGCGTCGTTTCTGGCTCAAAACCACTTAGGTTTTGCAACCAGCTCTTCAACTTGAAAAACAGACGCTTTTCATGTTTTTCAAGTTGAATTTCCATAAACAAGAAAGCCCACTGAACGCCGTTATGAAAACGAAGGCGTTCAGTGGGCGCACGGAGCGTCAAACACCGTGCAGGGGACCAAATCAGAAAGGCGTTTTGCTCAAAGAATTAATGCAGAGCAGTGTTTTTTCGGGTCCTGACTTCAAGTCAAGCCCAGTGTTTTTCAATCAGCTTGAAAATAGGGTTTGTCCTATTTTCAAGCTGATTGTCTATTTATCTAAGCAGCGAAAGGACGGACTGGGCAGCCTGGTTGGCCTGGCCCAGCGCGCTGGTTCCCGATTGGTTCAATATCTGGAATTTGGTCAGGTTGATCACTTCATCGGCAATATTGGCGTCCCTGATCTGGCTGTAGGCTGCGGTGAAGTTTTCAACCTGGATGCCGAGGGACTCAGCCACAGACGTGAGCTGCTGCTGGTTTGCGCCCATGGAAGCGCGCATCATACTGATGGATTGAAGCGCTTCGCTGAGGTCACTGCGGACCGATTCGGCGTCTGAGGGCGTCAGAATGTTGCTGGTGCCTGCTGTAAGGCCAAACACCTGCGTCGGGCTTTGGGCAAACTTGTGGGCGTGGATGGAGATTTCAGTATAATCGCCAACCGACACGTACTTGTCAACGCCGCCATATATGGTTTCCCCGTTAAACTTTGTCTTCAGGCCAATGTCGGCCATGCCCGTAATGATGTTTTGGAACTCAAGATTAAGGGCCGCGCGGTTTGAATCGCTGATTGTGCCTGTCTTGGCCTGTTCCGTCAGTTCCATAGCCCGGGTTAGCAGGCTGGTGACTTCTTCCAGAACGCCGTCGGCAACCTGTAAGTAGGAAATGCCGTCGAAGGCGTTTCGTCTGGCCTGGCCCGCGATTCGGATGTCGGCGCCAAGATTATTGGTGATGGCAAGCCCGGCGGCGTCATCAGCGGCGCGGTTGATTCTGCGGCCCGTGGTCAGACGCTCAATTGTTTTTTGCAGACCGAAGCCGGTGGTGACAAGCTGCCTGGAGGCGTTCAAGGCCGGTGTGTTGTGAAGTATGCTGTTGTGAGCCATGGTGATTCTCCCCTACGGAGAACCATGCAGGGCGCGTGCCAAAAAACCAGGCATTTTTGGCCTGGATGATTATTGATTCCGGATTTTTACGGCGCAGTCGCCCTTGGGGGCGTTAGCGGCAGTACCATAAGACGCCGTGATTGTAACATCCCCCGCAGCGAGGGCTTCCACTAAGCCCGCCTGGCTAACCGTGGCCCTGGCGGGGTCGCTGCTGGTCCAGATTATTGGCGTGACCGGATTTGTCGTCGGGGCGTTTGGGGGATAGACCTGGGCCGATAACCAGGCTGTTCTGTGGTTCACGTCCGAGCCGGCTATCAGAGATAATGACGCAGGGGATATGGTTACGCCCGTCACCGCTATGTTGTTGGCCGCTACGCTGACAGCGCATGCGTTTGAGGTGATTCCGTTGACCGCTCTAGCCGTGATGTCAGCCGTGCCGGCGCCTACCGCTACAACTACG
>JAISSN010000011.1 GCA_031273105.1 Holophagales bacterium
TGCTTCTATCCTTAGTATGGCTACGGGTTGAGCAGGAACGTTTGAATACTTTTCGATGGTCGCGGTCTTGACCCTTGAAATTTTATCAACCACGTCCATGCCCTGAATGACCTTGCCAAAGGGGCAGTGACCGTAGTCCGTCAGCGTTTTTGCCTTGAAATCCAGGTTGGGGTTGTTTTTTACGTTGATAAAAAATTGCGTGGAAGCGCCAAAGGGGTCGCCGGGGACGTAGGCCATGGAAATTGTCCCGCGCTTGTTTGTCAGCCCCTTGGATTTGGCGAGGTCGGCTTCATTGGTCACCGCCCCCTTAACAGGCTTTTTTGTCATGTCAGGAAGATGACCTCCGCCCTGAATCATGAAATCGGGTATGACGCGATGAAAAATGGTACCTTCGTAAAACCCGGCCAGCACCCGCTTCCTGAAATTTTCAACAGTCCTGGGCGCGGCCTCCGGCAGTAATTCCAGAGTAAAAGAACCCATAGACGTCGTCACCTTCAGATTATTGCTCAGCGCTGGCTGGCTGGTCTCCTGGCTTTCCGCGGCTGCCAGGGCTTCTCCCGCTGCATTCGCGTTGGGTTTGGCATTTTCACCCTCGCCCCGATTGGGACAGGCCGCAAACACAATCATCAGAGCCATCGCGGCTGCGGTTAGATACGCTAAACGATCTTTCATGTTCAATACTCCTTTTTGTATTGTATAGTGATTCAACTTGAGAAGCGTCTTGCAGTATTAAAGTTACGTCTGCGCTTCCCGTTTCGCTCACCCGCTGACGCTGGCTCGCTGCACTCTCAGCGCAGCCTACGCGCACCGCGCGGTTCAACTTTTTCAAAGTTGAACGGCTATATCACCCGCTCATAAACCGCCTGGTACTGGTCAACAATCGGCTCTTCGGCAAAGGTGCTCCGCGCCCTTTCTTTGGCTCTGGCGCCCATTTCGAGGCGGAGTTCAGGGCTGCTGATCAGGCGGGTTACGCTGCTCGCCATTGCCTCAACGTCTTTGACTTCGGCCAGGAAGCCGTCCATTTCGTTTCTCACCACTTCGGGGATGCCCCCAACGCGGCTTGCTACCACAGGCACTCCGTGGGACATGGCTTCAAGGGCGGCAAGCCCAAAGCTCTCCGTGGCGCTCGGCAGCAAAAACACGTCGGCGCATTCCAGCACAGAGGCAATGTCAAGCTGTTTGCCCGTGAAGCGGACATCGCTTTCCAGGTCTTTTTCCCGGGCAAAGTTTTCGGCCTCCACTCTGTCGGGGCCGTCACCCACCATAACCAGCTTGCAGGGGTATTCGCGGCGGACGATTTCAAAAACCCGCATGGCGTCCATTACGCGCTTTACAGGGCGAAAGTTTGATATGTGGGCCAGGATTGGCGTTCCATCAGGAGACAACCACACTCTTTGGTTACGCGCGCCTTCTTCAACCCTGGGCGGGCACGCAAAGTTATAGACGACGTCAATGTGCCGGTTGACGTCAAAGGTTCTGATTGTCTCATTTTTGAGATATTCGGAAACAACGGTCACGGCGTCGCTTGCGCGTATGGCCAGCTTCACCATCGGCAGATAGCTGGGGTCGCTCCCCACAACGGTTATGTCTGTTCCGTGGAGCGTAGTTACGACTTTAATCCTGTCATCCAATGCCATTCGGGCCAGAAGCGCGGCGCTGGCGTGGGGTATGGCGTAGTGGGCGTGTATTATGTCGAGCTTATGGCGGTCGGCCACGTCGGCCATCCTGGAGGCAAGTGCTATGGAGAATTGATCGCTTTCAAAGAGCGGATAAGGGCTGGCGGATACCTCGTGAAAGGTGACGTGATCCTCAAATCCCATGAGCCTTGGAGGCAGCGATGGGCTGAGGATATGCACCTCGTGTCCCCTGGCCGCGAGAGATTTGCCCACCTCCGCCGCCACCACGCCGGAGCCGCCAAAGGTTGAGTAACATGAAATTCCGATTCGCATTCCGCGCCTCCTGTGTTAAGGATAAAGAGTTAACGTTGACGCGCCGCAAGGTTAATCCCAGGGCCGACACTACATTTAAAAAGTTAAAGTGTTAAAGCAGACGCCTCAAGCGTAAAATTAGATGACTCAGGGTATTTGTTCATGCCGTTTATCTTCTACATAGCTGACTGGTTACTGACCGGGCTGATTTATCTGGTGTTTATAGGCGCTGTAATGAGTTGGTTTCCCGGCGGCAGGAGCAGCGTCGTCGCAAAGATGATACATTCCATAACCAATCCGCTTCTGTTACCCTTTCGCGCCATCATACCCCCTATCGGAGGGATTGACTTAAGCCCCCTCCTCGCCATTCTATTATTGTCGTTTCTCCAACGGCTTTTACACTCCGCCTGACACACCGGGAATAATATGAAATATACACCCAGAGACATACAGAGGCGCGAATTCGAAGTAACTTTCCGGGGACTCAACCCGGATGAGGTACGCGAATTTTTACGGGAAGTCGCCAGTGAATGGGAAGAACTACTGCAGGAAAACCAGGAGCTAAAAAATGAAGTGTACGATATGCGCGAGCGCGTAAACCAATACAAGGAGCAGGATCGCATTTTTAAAGAAACACTGATGCAGGCCCAGAAAACCAGGGAAGAAATGATGGAAGTGGCGCAGAAGGAGAGGGAATTGATTCTGAAAGAGGCCCGATTCCAGGGAGAAGAAATAGCCAGGGAGGCCCAGGAACACGTAGCCAGGCTGGAAGCCCACTTGCGCAATCTGAAGCTGGAGAGAGTGCGCTTCCTTCAGGACATGGACGCCCTGGCAGCCCGCACAAAGCGATTTTTGAGTCAGGAAGCGCCTGAAATGTTTCCCCCCGCAGACATAACCAGGCGGCTTGATTGACTATGGCGCTTTTTTCGGGTTGCGCCAAAGGCGCGTCATCATCGGCTCTGCCACTTATAACCAACCGCTCAAACTAAGTTTTTTCTAAAGGCAGGCGAGCATGTCTGAAATGGAAGTCACGGCGCAGGAAATTGCGGAACTGTTCGGCGGCGCCCTTAAGAATTGTCCCCAGGATCGGGTTTTGACGGAAGTACTGCCCTTAGACACAGCCAGGGCTTCTTCCGTTAGTTTTCTGTCAAACGCGAAATACACGGCCAAAGCCCTTGAGAGCGCCGCGGGGCTTATTTTAACAGCTGGCGGCACAGACTTGAGAGCCAGGCCAGTATTAGAAGTAAAAGACCCATATTGGGCCTTTGCCCAGTGTACCGCCAGACTACACCCGGAGCCTGAGCCTGAATTCAGCTTCGCGGCCATTCATTACACCGCAAAGATCGGCGTGGATTGCCACATTTCGCCTGGCGCGACTGTCGGCGCGCGCGCGATTATCGGAGACAGGGTTGTCCTGCACCCTGGCGTCCATATCGCTGACGACTGCGTTATTGGCGACGACTGCGAATTTTTCCCGGGCGCAGTACTCTATCGCAGAACCAGGGTAGGCAACAGAGTGCGGATACACGCCAACAGCGTCCTGGGCGCGGATGGCTATGGATATGCCTTTCACGATGGCCGGCATGACAAAGTGCCCCAGGTTGGCTGGGTGGAAGTCTGCGACGACGTTGAAATCGGCGCATGCACAACCATAGACAGGGGCGCCCTTGGGCCGACTCGCATAGGGACGGGTACAAAAATAGACAATCTCTGCCAGATCGCCCACAACGTCCAAATCGGTAGCCATTGCCTGATAGTCAGCCAGACGGGTATCTCAGGCTCCACAACATTGGGCGATTACGTGACGCTGGCCGGTAAGGTAGGAACGGCGGGACATATTCACATTGGCGCCCGCAGCATAATCAGCGGCAATTCTATGGTTGCCAAAGACGTCCCCGAAGGCAGCCATCTCAGCGGCTACCTGGCCCGCCCGCACAGAGAGTGGATGGAGAGCCAGGCAGCGTTAAACCGCCTGCCAAAGATACTAAAAAAACTCAAGGGCGATAAGACAGATCTATAGCGCCGTCCAAATTATTTGCGATTTCGGCGAAGGCGTCTTTCACTTCATTAAAAATTTCAACCAGGGCTGGTTCAAAGTGCTTTCCTGAGCCTTCCAGGATGATTTTGCAGGCGTCCTCGTGCGAAAACGCCACCTTGTATGGGCGTTCGGTGACCAGAGCGTCGTACACGTCTGCTATCGCCATCATCCGTCCTTCAAGGGGTATGTTTTTCCCTTTTAGGCCGATGGGGTAGCCCGTGCCGTCCCACCTTTCATGGTGTGTGCCGACTATGTTCATGGCGTGTTGCAAAAAAGCGTGTTCCCTGGTCTTGTTCATTATTCTTTCTACGGCGTCAACCCCCACCGTTACATGGGTTTTCATTATTTCAAACTCCACTTCCGTGAGCTTGCCGGGCTTGTTTAAGATGCTGTCTGGTATGGCAATTTTTCCAACGTCGTGGAGTTGTATAGAAGATAAAAACGCTTGCTCGTCCCAGGCAAAAATTTCTTCCCCATAGACACCCTTGCACTTCATTTCATGGAGGAGGGATTGGACATATAGCCTGGTGCGCATAATGTGGCCTCCCGTCAGCTTGTCGCGGAATTCCACCAGATCGGTAATGGTGCTCAGCACAGCGTTTTGAAGCTCAGATACTTCTTCGGTCTTTTCCATCACCTTGTTTTCCAAATTTTCCGCGTAGTCTTCCAATAATTGCTGGTTTGACAGCAGATCTTTTTTTTGCTGAGATATCAAAAGCTCTTTTTGGATGCGCTTGAGTAACAGAGGGCCCGAGAAAGGTTTGGACACGTAATCCGCTGCGCCCAGGTCAAAACCCTGCAGCTCGCTGTCGTCGTCATCCTTGGAAGTGAGAAATATGACAGGGATTTCGGCGGCGGCCGGATTGCTCTTCAGAAGTTTGATGGCTTCAAAGCCGCTCATCTCCGGCATCACTATGTCCAAAAGGATTAGGTCTGGAGTCAGATTTTGAAGTATCTCAAAGAGCTTGGCAGCGGATTGCGCGGGGAAGACCTCGTAAAATGTCTTTAGCAGATTCCTGCCCTGATCCAAGTTGGCTTTGTTGTCGTCAACCAGAATGATTTTGCTTCGTTCTTTGCTCATTTTTTAATTCCTCAACTAAGCGCCGGCGGTTAAAATCGTGAGTTTTTCCTTGATTTGCGCGAAATTAGTCAATGATACATTCTCCCGCAGCCATTTAGTGAGTCCATCGTCGGATTCGTATTCGTACGCCTCAATTTCCGACATCACCACTTCGACTTTGTCCATGTCATATTTTGCACAGGCTGCCATGAGTTTTTCCAACTTTTCTTTATCGGGTTTGTCTTTTTTTGGTTTGGCGCTGGAAGCGGAAAATTCGTCCAGCAGGCTATTGATGTCTGAAATAAGCGCCTCTACTTTATCAATAAAATCGCCATTGTTATTGTTCACGTAATCAAAGTCCCCTGCTTTCGCGGCGCGCTCCAGGGCCTCCGCCATATTGCCAACCGCAAAAGCCCCAATGCCGCGGCTCGACCCTTTTATACCGTGGGAATGAACGGCATAATCGCCCAATTTGCTGCCGCTTGGATTCCTGAGCAGGTCAATAAGCTGGGGGGTGCTGTCGGCGAATGAGCGCAGGACTTCAAAGTAAATTTCCTGGCAGCTAAAGCGTTCAATCCCGCTCTCCAGGTCCAGTCCGGGTATTACCTTGTTGATGGGCCGCGCATCAGCTTTACTTTCCGGAGCGATCTGCCAATCCGTATCTTGTTTATTTGTCATGCTGTCTCCGATCATTTTGTCATACTCCTGTGAGCGCGCCCAACGCTTGATTACCGCATCAAGGCGCATGATGTCAATTGGTTTTGACAGAAAATCCTGAAAGCCATTTTCCAAAAACATTTTTTCGTTGCCAACGATGGCGTTGGCCGTAAGAGCTATTATAGGGACGTTTTCAGCGTACTCCGTGCCGATTTCTTTCCGAATAATTCGCGTGGCTTCTATCCCGTCCATCTCTGGCATCATGTGATCCATGAATACGGCATTATACCTGACCATTTCAAAACGGATGGCGTCAATGGCCTGCTTTCCGCTTATTACACAGTCAACCTGCATCTCGTACGGCTTCATCAGGCCTTTGGCCACCTCCAGATTAGTGACATTGTCGTCAACAATGAGTATCCGCGCGTAGGGCAGCCTGGCGCGCACAAACCGCAGATTGCTGGCGCGCTTATTGACCGAATAGTTGAAAGTCTTCAATCTCTCCACCATTTCAGCGCCAATAGTTTCATCGCTTACATAATTCTGGGGGAACCTCGCCGTAAAGACGCTGCCGACCCCATACTCGCTTTCAACGTTGATCGACCCCCCAAGCATATCCAGAATCCTCTTGGTAATAGTGAGGCCAAGCCCGGTGCCTTCAATTTTGTAGTGGGATTTTACGTCAAATTGTGTGTAGTCAACAAAGAGATTGCCCAAATCTTCTGACCTTATGCCAATGCCAGTGTCTTTGACTCGCGCTGTCATCCAAACCATGTTATTTTCCCGCTCGCAGCGGATGCTTAACGCCACCATCCCTTCTTTTGTGTACTTCAGCGCGTTAGACAGCAGGTTGTTCAAGACCTGCTTGACCCTCAGCTCATCTCCGCGCAAACGGGCGGGAAGGTCGCTGTTTATGTCCAGAATAAACTTGATGGGCTTTTCGCCTAATCGCAGAATGTTTTGTGTGACTGTGTCGTTTATCAGACTGGGTATGTCGTAATCGCTGGTAACAATATCTAATTTTCCGGCCTCAATTTTGGAAATATCCAGAATGTCATTGACGGTGTTCAGGAGCGTCAGGCCGGCGGCATAAATGTTTTCTATATTCTCGCTTGATTCTTTGCTCAGCCCCTTCGTCTCAAGGGTCAGCTCGGAGAAACCGATGATGGCGTTCAGGGGGGTGCGCATCTCATGGCTCACCCTGGCAAGAAAAGCGGTTTTGGCGCTGTTGGCGCTTTTTGCCTCTATCAGCGCGCTTTTGAGTTCTTCCTGAAGACGGCTCAATTCGGTGACGTCGCTATGTATTTTGAGCGTCATTTCATTTCGTAGCAAGGCGCTGGTTATCACAAGGCTGACCGAGCGCAGAATTCTCTGTTCATTTTCACTAAACACACGTTCGCAAAGGCAGTTTCCATAGCCTACCAGGCCCCAGAATTGATCCTGCAAAAATATCGGCGCCATATAAACGGACAACAGCTTTCTCTGGGACAATATCGCCCTGACTTCAGGAGGCATGTTCTGTATCGGGCTTTGTATGGCGCTTCCGCTTAACAGCCTTTCTCTTATCTGTCCGCTGAAGGCTTTATCCAGCAAGTCGCCCCTGCTTTGATCAAACCCCGCGCCCTCTGACCAGGAATACAACTGAACAAAATACGTCTGGTCAACGTCCGTCCGGTTTTCCCAAATAGAGATGCGGTCAATGCCCACTGCCTTGGCAAGCATACTAAGACATTGGTTTAAATCGCTTTCAAACCTTTCGGTTTCGGACTGTATGAGGATGGAAGCTATGCTGTTCGCGGTATTTAACAGATAGTCCCTGTAATCAATTTCTTTCATTATCCGCCTACGCTCGCGCAAATCCCGCGCAAATCCCGCAACTGGTTTTAAGGTTTTGACCAGAGCTTCCAATTTGCGGCAGGGGCTGATGAAAAAAACATAGACGAGGCAGGCCGCCACCGTTCCCGCAATTATTAGTATCGCCCTGGCTGTGGAGCCGATATTTGGAATAAGGGCCGCAACAGTGATGGCAAAAACAATCAACATTATTACCATAACGGCTTTAGCTCGCAACAACATGGCGTTTTTGGTTCCTCTCTAAAGTTAATAATAGCATCCCGCAAACAGTGGCCGGCGAATGGGAGGCTTATGTTTGGCTACAGTTTATCGTGATTCAGATTTTGACGTTAAAGGTTTGTAAATCTTCCATTATAGCGCTTCCCCTAATATTGGAGCATTGTAGAAAACTACCGCGTCGGCAGAAAGCGGGTAGTACAAAAGCGAGTGCTGTATCTAGGAGAGATAAACGACAGCCAGTAGGAGTCATGGTGGCGCGCAATAGAAGTATTGGAAAGAGGGAGAGAAAAGCCCCGAAGCATAGCCCTGTTCCCCGACGACAGGCCAGTCCAGTCAAATAGCCATGAAGTAGTAAACGTCACGTGAACCGCATGAGATTGGAGCGCCCCCGGCAATGGGGAGCCTGCTGGCTTGCAGCACGTACTTTGAATGCGACCAGCCAGAAAACAGCAAGCGCAAGTTTGGCTACAGCCGTGACAAGCGCCCTGACTGCGTGCAAGTAGTAATTGCGCTGATAGTAACACCAGAAGGTTTTCCCCTCAGCTTTGAAGTCCTGGACGGCAACACAAGCTGCGGATACGGCATCGCAAGCGTTTCAAACATCTCTGGAAAAACTGGCTATGTAGTGAAGACTTTGAATATCTCGCTCTAATGATTTCAATGACTTACTACCTCTACTTCCTTCCAGTTGTCAAAGTCGGGCTAAAACCTGTTCTGCTCCGCGGGACAAACGGCTATAATAATTAAGCGCCTGCTGGCCTACGCCAGCCAAAATGGGCTTTCAATCCATAGGAGGAAATCGTGGACGCGCTGCTTCAGAACCCCGAGACTAAGCCGCTCTGGAATTATTTCATCGAGCTATGTAAGATTCCCCACGGCTCCAAAAAGGAAGCGTCGGCGGCCAACTGGGTCGCCGATCAGGGCCGCGCCATGGGCCTGACCGTCGTCCAGGACGAGGTGGGAAACGTAGTCATACGCAAACCCGCTACGCCCGGGTATGAAAACCAGCCAGGGTACATACTTCAGGCCCACGTTGACATGGTCTGCGAAAAGAACGAAGACACCGTGCACGATTTTGAAAAAGACCCGATAAAACTTCAAATCAAGGGCGACCATCTCTACGCCGTCGGCACTACCCTCGGCGCCGACAACGGCATCGGCGTCTGCGCGGGTCTGGCCGTCCTGGCGTCAAAAGACATCAAACACCCCCAAATAGAACTGCTTGTCACGATTGACGAAGAGATGGGTCTGAACGGAGCGAATTTTTTTAAGGGCGGCGTCCTCACGGGCAAGTATTTCCTGAACCTGGACAGCGAGGAAGAAGGCTTTTTGACCATCGGCTGCGCCGGCGGCATTGATACAGAAGCAAAGAAAAAGGTTTCTCTCACCGCCCCCGCCCCTGGCGCCAAGGGCTTCCGCCTCAGGGTTTCAGGTTTGAAGGGCGGCCACAGCGGCATGAATATTAACGACAGTCGCGGTAACGCCATAAAAATCCTCGCACGTACCCTCTACGCGCTCCAGGCTGGAACTCAAATCGGCATCGCCAGCCTTAAGGGCGGCAACAAGCGGAATGCCATCGCCCGCGAGGCCAGCGCGGTTTTGGCGGTTTCGGATGAAGTCAAAGCCAAATCCATCGTGGAAACGGTGCAGACTGAAACAAAGCAGGCCATAGGAAACTTTGACCCCGGGCTCCAGATAACGCTGGCGCCGGAAAACCTGCCGGAGCGAGTGATCAGCGATGACGACGCCAGAAGCATAGTGAATACGCTCTTCACGATGGTTCACGGAGTGGTGGCCATGAGCCCTGATATTCCTGGTCTGGTGCAAACCAGCACCAACCTTGGCGTTTTAGAAACCCAGGGCGACATAGTCAGTTTTTATATGTTGCACCGCTCTTCCATTGATTCCTCCAAAATGACCGTGGTTGACCGCGTAACGGCCCACTGCGCCCTTGGAGGGTTCCAGGCTGCGCACATCGGCGGCTACCCGGGCTGGAAGCCTGAGCCAGACAGCGACCTGGTCAAAATAGTAACCGGCGTCTATAAAGACGCTTTCGGCAGCGAGATGCAGGTAGTGGCGATGCACGCCGGCCTGGAGTGCGGCATAATCGGCGAAAAATATCCGGGGATGCAAATGGTTTCAATCGGCCCGGACATGTGGGACGTTCATACCCCCGAAGAACACGTCAGCATCCCCTCGGTCGCTAATTTCTGGAAATTCGTCAAGGCTATTCTGGCCAGAGCATAATCGTTTGCCGTTGTGGACATTGCGGAGCAATTCCAATTCTAAATAGAAATTGCTTTAATTTCTATTTAGAGTTGGAATGCGCGACACGGATGTCGCGCCGAAATGCGTAGCATTTCGAGAGGCAAGGAACGCTTACGACGCCGTATCCGTAGCAAGGCGAGACCACGCTCTCGCCGCAGCCGACTACTTCAAAATTGCA
>JAISSN010000050.1 GCA_031273105.1 Holophagales bacterium
CTTTTCCTATACTCTGCTAACTCTGCAAGTCGCTTCTCTGGAATTGGCATACGTCCTGGCATCTCTACCTCCTATTCCATCACCATAACACTTACACTATGTTGAATGCAACTTGGTATCACTATAAAACGCGCCTGTTTTTTTTTGCTTCGTTGTTGTACAATTCACACGGGAATGCGCTTGGAGCTTGTATGAGGACTTGCGACACATGACGGACTTTCTGACCGACAGTGAACAGGCGCTCATCAGCGTTAGCGTTGCCAATTCCGGTCGGCTGACGCTTGCGGGCGTCCTTTGGACGCCGTTGTGTAATAGTCACAAACTAAATTTAATGAATTATTTAAGTTTAAGATAACGCAGGGGAAAACCATGTTTGCGGTTAAACGTTTATGGAAAAAATTGAATGCCAGAGGCCGGCTGTGGCTTCAAATTGGATTCTCGGCGATATTCTTAGCTACCATGAGCTATACAAGCAGTTCTACTATGAGCCAGACGGTAAAGAAGCATTTATTTGACAGTTCGGATAGTTTTACAAAATCCATGATTGCAAAGATTGAATCTGACATGAAAAGGTATAAAGATAAGCTGGAACTCATTGCTGGGACAATACAATACAGAATTTCGCAGGGCGACAACCTGGCAAAGGTACAAAACTATATTGTTCAAATGGGGTCTGATTACGAGTCAGACTTAAACAGTGACAGGATTTACGGCTATTTTACCATTAACGGCGCGTCTGGTTTCATACACGACGATAAGCGGAAGCCGCCTGAAAACTATGAATCCATAGTCAAGGATCGCCCTTGGTACAAGGCTGCCCTGGAGAAAGGGGGCGAAACCGCTGAAACAGCCCCATATAACGAGATGTCCGCAGAAGAGCCGTTGATATTCGCCTATTCCCGTTGCATTTATGACAAAAGGGATAACCTGTTGGGCGTGGTATGTATCAGCGTACCCCTTAAAAATTTTGCTGAATATGTCCGAAGCGAGGGCGCTGGCCGAAAAGATGGTTACGGAGTGCTTCTGGATCAAAACCTGAAGGTGATCGTCCACTGGAACCCGGAGTTTGATGGTTTATACATCTACGACCCCAAAATACCCTTAAAAAGATTTAGGCCAGAGCTTGAAGCAAGGAAGAATGTGGATGGAGCCGGCGAAAAAGACTTCAGGACGTACAAAAATGAACCTGCCATCGTGTGGTTCAAAAAATTCTCACAAAATGATTGGTATGTTGGCATTGTGGCGCTAAAAAAACCATATTACGGAGAAATAACTTTTAATCAAACGGTCATTTGGGTGATTGGCGCTCTATGCTTTGTCGCGCTGACAATTGTCCTCATCAGTATTGATGCGGCGAGGAACAGGGCGGACATGTTAAACAGGCAGAAGAGCGTGTTTTTAGCCAACATGAGCCACGAGATAAGGACGCCCATGAACGCCATACTGGGTATATCCGAAATTCAGATGGCAAACGAATCGCTTCCGGAGGACACTGCGGAAGCCCTCAATAAAATTCACAATTCGGGCAACATAATGCTGGGGATTATCAACGATATACTGGATCTGTCTAAAATAGAATCCGGTAAGATGGAATTAGTTACAATCAACTACGAAGTAGCAAGCGTCATTAACGACACGGTGCAGTTGAATATCATGAGGCTTGAAAGCAGGCCCATTGAGTTTAAGCTGGATATTGACGAGACAATCCCTGTGATGTTGCACGGCGACGAGCTTCGCATCAAGCAAATTTTGAACAACCTGCTGTCCAACGCGGCCAAGTACACAAAGCAGGGCGAGGTTGAGCTGTCCATAGCCGCTAAACCCGAGCAGGAGTCTAAAATAACGCTGATATTCCGCATACGTGATACGGGCATAGGCATGACGGCGGAGCAGGTGGCCCGGCTCTACGATGAGTACACTCGCTTTAACGTTGAGGCCAACCGCACCACCGAGGGTACCGGCCTGGGCATGAGTATTACAAAGAACCTGATACAAATGATGGGCGGCGAGATTTTCGTTGAAAGCGAACCGGATAAAGGCTCGGTGTTTACAGTGCGTCTGCCCCAGGGCGTGGCCGACTTTACGCCGCTGGGCAGCGAGATAGCTGAAAACCTGCGGCAATTCCGTCAGGGCAGCGTGCTGAAAAGAAGAAAGACTCCCTTTGTGCGTAAATATATGCCCTACGGCAGAGTTTTGGTGGTTGACGACGCCCAGACAAACCTGTACGTAGCCAAAGGGCTGATGATGCCGTACGGTTTGCAGATAGATACAGCTATAAGCGGCTTTGAGGCCGTCGAAAAAATAAAGAACGGCAATACTTACGACATCATTTTTATGGATCACATGATGCCCGAAATGGATGGCATACAGGCCACAAAAATCCTGCGAGGTTTAGGCTATGACCGCCCCATCGTGGCGCTAACGGCAAACGCCCTTGTTGGTCAGGCGGACGTATTTTTGGCAAACGGCTTTGACGCCTTTCTCTCCAAGCCAATAGACGTGCGCCAGTTAAACGTGCTACTGAATAAAATGGTGTACGACAAACACCCCCGAGAAGCGGCGGAGACCATGCGCCAGCAGAGCAACCTCATGCCGGAAAATACCATAGAAGGTCCCGGACCCATGGTGGATGAACAGTTTGCCAAAGTGGTAGTGCGGGATATAGAAAGGGCGGTTTCCGCGCTGGAAGCCGTATGCCGGAATAAGGGCGCCCACGGCGATGATGAAATAAATCTATACACCATCAATGTACACGCGATGAAGAGCGTGTTGGCGAATATAGGCGAGGAAAAGCTGGCCAAAACCGCGCTTTACCTGGAAAACGCAGGCAAACACAAGCACATTGACGCGATAATGGCCCACACGCCCGACTTTTTAGAATCGCTAAAGGCTCTGTTGAAACAACTCAAACCGCCGGAAAACTTAAATAACGGGGATATCGCTAATATTGACGAGGACAAGGTTTATTTGAGCCAAAAGCTGCTGGTCATTCAAAGCGCCTGCGACGATTACGACATCGGCGCCGCCGAAGGGGCGCTGAATGAAATCAAACAAAAGACCTGGTCGCGACAAACCATTGAGACGCTAAATAGTATCAACGATCATCTGCTGCACAGCGATTTTGAAGAAGCCGCCCTGGCTGCCGCAAACTACGCAAAGACCTTAACGGGGAACTCCTAGCTTTACACTTGTTCAGGGATCAGCAGATCCACGCTCCCCGCTGTTTTTTCAGTCCTCTCCCCCAGGCAATTCCTTTACCAGGCACGCAATAAACACCTGGCTGGCGACGCGATTGAGCAACTGGGTGTCGGAAAAGGGCTTGTAAATGTAATCCACTGCGCCAAGCGAGAAGCCTTCCAATTCGCTTTTTTCATCAACGTTGGCCGTCAGAAAAATAACAGGGATGCTGGCCGTCTCTGGATCGGCCTTTAACAATTTTATGGCTTTATAGCCATTCATCTCCGGCATTTCAATGTCCAGCAGAATTAAATTAGGCTTCACCTTTTGCAAAAGCGAGAACATCTTTGAGGCTGACGGAATGGTAAAAACGCGATAATATCCTTCAAGTACCTGCTTGGCCTTAGTAAGATTAGAGTCGCTGTCGTCAACCACAAAAATTGTATGCATAGTCCACTCGCTTGATTGTCAATTTCAAACACATTTTCGGCCTGTTGGTCATAAGCATCCCCCATTAAAGCGTCAGCGAGTAGTTAGCCGCCGCAGCCGCGGCCTCTTCAAAATCGCTGTGCAGTAAAAATTCGCCGATATGATTCAGCGTGTCCCTGGTTTGTCCCGACCACGTCTTTTTATTCAGTTCAGCCAGCGCGCTTTCCGCAGCGCCGATGTCGTATGCTTCGCAGGCGTCTTTAATGGCTATGAGTTTATTGTGCAGGTAATCCTTGTCCTCGTCTGTTTCCTCCCTGGCCGCGTATTTTTCTTCCAGCGGCCTGATTCTTTCTATCGCGGCGCGCAGGGATTCCATGAAAGAAGGCATATTGGCTGATATCGCGGCGATATCTTTCTTTCTGCTCGCGTCTTCCAATCGGAAAGCGGCATTGGAGAGTTCATCCTCGCCTATATTTGCCAACACGCTTTTAATTGAGTGGAAGTTAATGGTGTACAAATTCATCGCTTCGTCGCCGTGGGCGTCCTGTCCATTACCCGCCGTTTCCAGCACGGCAATGGATTTTTCAAGGTCGCGTACGGCAACCCCGGCAAATTGAACGTCTGCCTGGGGGCGCGGTCCTTCGAAGGTTTTTTCATTAATCTCGGAAGAGTCCCCTATAGATTCTTTCGGGTGTTTGTCCCGCACAAGCTTGTTCAGCAACGTGTTTAACTGGCGCACGTCTATGGGTTTGGAGAGAAAGGCGTCGAAGCCGTTTGCCAAAAATACGTCCGCCTGTCCGGCTATGGCGTTTGCTGTCAGAGCGACGATGGGATGGTTATAGCCCAGCGAGCGTATGATTTTTGTCGCTTCTATGCCGTCCATTTCGGGCATCATGTGATCCATGAACACTATGTCATACAAATTGCCGCTCTTTATTTTTTCAATGGCTTCGAACCCGCTGTTCGCGGTGTCAAACTTAAGCCCGTAAGGCAGCATCAGGCCCTTGGCGACGTAAAGGTTGGTTTGCACGTCGTCAACCACCAGAACACTGCCATATGGCATGTGCTTGCGCACAAATTGAGCCTTTCGTTTTGGCGCTTCAATGCTTGCGCGAAACTGCTTGAGGCTTTCCGCCAACTCTCTGCCCAGGGCGCTGGCGTCAAGTACTTCCTGGGGCAAGCGCGCCTTGAACAGGGAACCCTTGCCCGGCACGCTCTCAACAAAAATATCCCCGCCCATCATCTGTACCAGCTTTTGCGTAATGCTCATCCCCAGCCCCGTACCTTCGGTTGTGCGGTTAGCTTCGGTGTTGAAGCGGGTGTACTCGTCAAATATCAATCTTACCTGCTCCGCCGTCATGCCCACGCCTGTATCGCGCACATAAAAAACGAGGATTACTTCGGAGGCGCCCGGCTTGCCAGGCTCGACGGCGACAGTCATTTCAACCTCGCCCCGACTTGTATATTTAGCTGCGTTGGAGAGCAGATTGTTCAGAATCTGCTTGATACGGAGATCGTCTCCGTACAGTACCCTCGGAATCGTTTCATCTAATTCGAGTCTGAATTCGACGGGTTTACTTTCAAACCTCATCATGTTCAGTTGCACGGTGTCGTTAATAACGCTGGCGATTTCGTATTTGCCTGGCACCAATTCCATTTTGCCGGATTCTATTTTGGACAGATCAAGTATATCGTTGATGATTCCGAGCATTATACTGCCCGAATTGTGAATCTTGCCCAGCGCCTCTATCGTATCCGGCGGGAGCGATTCATTGGCGAGTTGAATTTCAGATATGCCCAAAATGGCGTTCATAGGCGTTCTTATTTCGTGGCTCATGTTGGCTAAAAACGCGCTTTTTTGCCTATTCAGCGCGTCGGCTTTAACTCTTGCGTCGTCAATACTTATCAGGATGAGTATCAACGCTATAGTACAGATTAAGGCTATCAGTCTAATGCTCCAGTTCAAATTTCTCATGTCCTTGAAATATGGGTTTGTCAGCGCCACAATGCCTATGTACCAGCCATTTGACATCTTTTTGAAATATACGACGGCGCGTTCATTTCTGTACGTCCTGAACTCATTATCTCCAGTTGAATCTACGTTTTCGCCCGCTTCGAGTTGTTTCCTGAATTTTTTTAAGGGTATTATCGGGTCGTAGATGTATAAACCATTAAATGCTGCATTTTCATGGGCAATCACCCTCAGATTTTGATCCAGCAGTACGCCGTAGCCTCCTTTTCGCTCCTTGGCCTTGGTTACAACGTATTGGCCAAAATCCTCAAGGGGCACGCTGATGCAGGCGACGCCCAACAGTTCGCGGCTATTATCATAAATGCAATGGGAATAGGCAAATACCCATTTTTCCGCAAACGGATCATAGTATGTAAGCGTTTCCACAACCTCGCCGCCGGCCTCCATGGCCGCCGAATACCATTCGCTTTTTTCAATATCATAGCCTTCGGGCAATTTATAGCCTCTGCTATGTATAAAAGCCCAGTTGCCTTTAATTTTAAAAACGCCGTAAACGCCTGTATAGTTTGATACACGCTCTGAATCGGGTGTCAAATATCCATTGGTTCCAGACATAAAATCTCGCAACGCGCCTATGTCGCTACCACGCAAAATCATGTAGCGCGCCGCCCGCAAAAAGCCTTCCAGCGCAGCTTTAGGCTCTTTTTTATCAGATTCAATTTTTGTATTCATAAAATCAATGAAATTAGTAGAATTTTCTGATAAAAAATCTTTTATTGTATTGTTCATGGAGCAAGTGCTGGCCGAAACCATGACTATAAAGGCTATAGCCGTAAAGAGCATTTGATAGCCCAGTTGACGCCTGGCCCTTATTCTTTCTATAAAGTTTTTTATCAACTTCATGGCACTCCCCTGCGTCATCTTAAATAATTCACCAGGCTTAGTTTGCGGCGATTACACAACGGCGTCCAAAGGAGACCCGCGAGCGTCAGCCAGCCAAGGTTGGCAACGCTGATGAACGCCTGTTCAATATCGGCCAGAAAGTCCGTCATGCGCCGTAAATCCTCCACACTATTTTTTCAAACACATTTCCCTTGCATACTATACACCAACAAACCCAAAAAAAACAGACGCGTGTTTTTTAAATCTTGTTGATTTTTTTTACGCGTTTTTGGTGTCTGCCGCCTTCAAATTTTGTTTCCAGAAAAGTTTTGAGGTATGATTCCGCCTGGGGAAAATTAGTAAATCTTTGTCCCATTGCAATAGCGTTTGCGTTATTATGTTGTCTGGCCAAGCGCGCGTGCTCATTGCTGGTCACCAGAGCGCACCGGATACATGTATGGCGGTTTGCCGCGATGCTCATGCCGATACCTGACCCGCAAATCAACGCCAGCCTTTCCCAGGAGTCTTTATTTACAGCCGCCAGGTGCGCAAAATCGGGATAATCCACGGGCTCCGTTCCATCGGCGCCAAAGTCAACAACCTCATGGCCTTGTTTTTCAGCCCATTTCTTTAGTTTTTCCTTTAACTCAAAACCAGCATGATCGCTCGCAAAACCAACGCGCATAAAATGACTCCCATAAACAGGGTAGCGGAATGAACCTCCATCCTGTTCTACAATATCGTCCTCTTGACCGCGGTTTTTTGCTGTGCCTGGCGGAACCCGCCGACGGCGTGGCCTGGGCAAGGATACTAAGGGGAGTGCCCGGCAACCTGTATGGGCGGGAAAGATTGACTCCCGCAAAAGTGCGCATGTACCTGCCAAACGGTCGCCTGGTAGAGACCCACGCCGTGCCCCTAAGGTGGCAGAGGGCGCTCCCGTGGCTGGCCAGCCTGCCCGCTATAGCAAGTTTCAATGGCGACGCTTTTTTAACGGCCGCCAGAGGACGCCACCCCCATCGTCATGACGCCCAGGCAAATTCAGTCTTAGAGCCTTCGAGTTTCTCAGGATTGAACGGCCCTGTTCTGAACGGCGGCGAATCAAAATCAGGGGGGGGCGGCCGAACTCATAATATTCAAGGCGATATTCAAGGCGGTCTGAATTACATTGGCGGGAGCCTGAGATTTTGGGCTACGGCGCTCAGGATGTTGCAATCGTTGGTTATTCGCGGCGCGCTGCTTCCAAGGCTCAACACGTCCTCTAACCCCTGGCGCGCCCATTGGGGCGTGAGCCTCACGAGCCACTCAGACCGCGAGCTTTTTGAAAGCATACTGAACGCTATGCCGCCATCGGTTTACGCTTTTCCAGAAGACGACAACTGGATTTATACAAAGGGCAGCCCCCTTGGAACAATAGAGATAGAAGGCGTCGAGGATGATTTGAGCATGCCGCCAAACCCCGGCGATTTGCTCATGGCATTTTTGGAGGACGGGGCCGACTTCCTCGTGCGCTTCGTCGCCGGCGTACTCAAGCCCGGCGACGACCCCCGTTTAGCCTTAATAAATCGCCTCCGCAGCCACAAACGGGATCGCCTGCCCTGGGACGAGCGCTTGATGGTCGCGCTGTCCCACCCAATGGGGGAATTTCCCACCATCGGGATTACAGAGAGAACCCTGGGCGAACAACTTGAGCAGTGGTCTGAGGGCGCGCGGGTTCAATGGCTCAGGCCAAGCCTGCGTCTGGAAGCGCCGCCGGTGCCTCCCGGCGACAGAGCCATTCAGGAGGCGGACAAGCTCTCGGAAGAAGGCTGGACGCTTTGTGTCGGCCTTGAAAACTTAAACGACGAGGAGATTGGCGTTGGCCGGCTATTTGAATCGGCCTCCCCCGAACCGGAGGTCATGGAGGCGCGCAAGGTTTTACTGCGCGGCCTGGCCCGCGCAGTTCCATTTTTTCAGCCCCTGGAGGGCGCGCTGGCGGGGCAGAACCCCAGCGATTTAAAACTCCTTCCTGCTGAAGCCTGGGCATTTTTGACCAAGGGCGCCTCCCAGCTTAAAGACGCTGGCTTCCTGGTACATCTGCCAGAGAGCATGGCCGAGTTTGGCGGCGCGCGCAGGCTTCGCGCCAAGGTCAAACTCGGCGCCAGAAAATTAGACAACGAGCGCGATGGGTACAGCGCAGAAGGCGCTCAACTGGGCCTGGAGGGCGCCGTATCCGCCGACTGGTCACTGATGCTCGGGGACGACAAGCTGGAAATAGACGACTTCGCCCAGATGGCCAGCCTCAGGCATCCACTGGTCGCCTGGAAGGGCAAGTGGGTGGCCCTTGATCCTGAAACCCTCAATCAGATAACCCAGGTTATACAAGCCAGCCGGGGCGCCGGTTTTGAGAGCATGACCAAGGGCGAGGCGCTGGCCGCAGCACTGACCGGTACGGCAAGGATTCCCGGCGTCAGCGAGGCCATAGAGGTAGAAGTTGCGGGCGACTTTGGCGCCGCCCTGTCAGAGCTGAAAATACTGCCCGACAAGCCAATCACGCAGCCGCAAGGGTTCATCGGACAGCTCCGCGCCTATCAGCTGCGCGGCCTGGCCTGGCTTGAGGGTCTGTCCCGCCTCGGACTCGGCGGCATCCTTGCGGACGACATGGGGCTTGGCAAAACCATCGAGGTTCTGGCTCTCCTGCTGTACAGGCAGCATGAGAGTCCCCACTTTGGTCCGCCCACGCTGCTGGTTTGTCCTACGTCGCTGCTGGGTAACTGGGAGCGCGAAATTATGCGCTTTGCGCCTACAATACCTTTCTTTGTTCATCACGGAAACAATCGGCAACGCCTGCCGGGGCATTTTGTACCCCACACCATCGTATTAACTACTTATGGCGTCGCAAGGCGCGAAGAAGACGTTTTTGCCGCAAGGTACTGGGGTATGGTGGTGGTTGACGAGGCCCAGGCCATCAAGAACAGCTCTTCCATACAAGCCAAGTCTTTACGCCGCGTCCGCGCGCCATTCAAGCTGGCCCTGACCGGCACTCCCATAGAAAACAGGCTTACGGAACTGTGGTCTATCATGTCCTTTGCGCTTCCGGGCTACCTTGGCGCGGAGTCGAATTTTAAAGAGAGATTTTCCACACCCATTGAAAAATACAGAGACCCGTACGCCGCGAGCGAACTCCGCGCCAGGGTGGGACCATTTATCCTGAGACGTTTAAAGACAGACAAAAATATTATTCAGGACCTTCCCGAAAAACAGGAGATGAAGATATTTACTCAGTTAACCCGGGAACAAGCCGCGCTGTACCAAGCCAGGGTGGATCAAATGGAAAATGACCTGGCCTCAGCCCAGACCGGCATTGAGCGCCGTGGGCGGATATTGGCGCTGCTTACGCACCTCAAGCAGATTTGCAACCATCCAAGCCAGTTCCTGAAACAGGCAGGGCCGTACAAGGGCCGATCAGGCAAATTGGAACGCCTCACCGACATGCTGGAAGAAGTCATCGCTTCGAGAGAGAGGGCTCTGATATTCACCCAGTTCAAGGAGATGGGCGACAGGTTGCAGGTTCACCTGAGCGACGTACTGGGCTTTGAGCCGCCTTTCCTGCACGGCGGCGCAACGAGAGAGCAACGGGACGAAATGGTGCGCGCTTTCCAGGAAGACGCGTCGGCGCCGCCAATCATGCTGTTAAGTTTAAAAGCCGGCGGCGTGGGTCTGAACTTGACTGCCGCCACGCACGTTTTTCACTTTGACAGGTGGTGGAACCCCGCCGTTGAAGACCAGGCCACGGACAGGACGTACAGAATAGGGCAGACCAGGGATGTACAGGTTCACAAGCTGATAGCCATGGGTACGCTGGAAGAAAAGATAGACGCCATTCTAGAGAGCAAGCGCGATTTGGCCGACCGCGTGGTAGGGACAGGCGAAGGCTGGCTAACCGAGCTTGACGATGAGGCTCTGCAGCGGTTGGTAGCTCTGGACGCCGACGTTGGTCTGATGAGCGAATACGAAGCCGTCGTTGAAGAGGCGTTTTCATGATCCACTCCAGCGACCGCTTCGGGACTACCTGGTGGGGACGCCTCTGGCTGAGCGCCCTTGAGAAGTTAGGCGACGATTATGAATTTCGCCTGAATCGCGGCAAGCAATACGCCGAGGAAGGCGTCATAAGCCATTTTAATGTACAGCCCGGTTCAATACAGGCAAAGGTACACGGGCGCAAGACTTACGAAGTTATATTGGCGCTCCCCGCCCTAACCCAATCCCAATGGGAAAGAGCATTAGAGCGGATCGCCCTTGAGAGCCGGTTTGTCGCAAGTTTATTGGCAGGCGAGATGCCCAGCGGGCTGGACGAGATATTCCGCGAATCAGGCGCCAGCCTCTACCCAAGGGTACCCAAGGAATTGCAGACTCACTGCACTTGCCCAGACTGGGCAAATCCCTGCAAGCACATTGCGGCGGTTTGCTATGTAATGGCGGAGGTGTTAGACCGTGACCCCTGGATACTCTTTGACCTGCGCGGAAGGACAAAAGAGGACATCTTAGCTTCCCTTCACGCACTGTCGTCCTCGGCGCTTCCGGCGTCTGATCCGCCCCAGCGCAAGCGCGGGCGACCCAAAAAAGTGATACCGGTAATTGACCTCGTCAAGCGCAAAAAGAGTATCGCCGAACCCTGGCTCAGGATTCCGGCCGAAGAATTTGACGCGCTGCCCGGCTCGCTGCCGTCGGTGGTGATTCCGAGGTCAATTTCGTCCGATCCGTCTGTTTTTGTTCAACTGGGACCCTTGCCCCACGCCCGCATTGAAGCCAGTATTTGCCTGGCCGCGCTGATGCACAGAACCGCTCAGGTAGTGCAGAGGCAGATAGAAGACGGCGTCGGCACGATAGAGGACGATGGGGACGAGCAGGGAGCCGCAAGCCCCTTTGAAACGCCGTTGCCCCAGCAGGCAACCGCGCGCCCTCATCGCCACTGGCGGCATAAGCGCAGGCGCTGGCAGACATAATTAGCATCGGTGCGGAGTGTGAAGGGTTTTTATATACAACGGCCGTTAAAAAGGAACCCCATGCGTCTTCGCAACATTGCCAACGCGAGAAAAACCCTGGAGCAACATCCAGAAATGGTTATTCTTGACCCGGCGCGGCACAAAGGCCTGTGGAAAAAAATATTTGAAAATAATAATCCAATATTTTTAGAAATCGGCATGGGTAAAGGGCAATTTATTTGCGATCTTTCGGAGCGGATGAGCGATGTTAATTTTTTAGGTTTGGAAAAGTATGACTCTGTAATGTTCCGCGCATTGCAAAGGCTGGTTCTCAACCCGCGCCAAAATGTGCTTTTATTGCGGGGCGAGGCGGAAAATTTATTGGAATACTTTGCGCCCGGTGAGATTGAACGCCTTTACCTGAATTTTTCCGACCCCTGGCCAAGGAAAGGCAACATAAAAAGGCGTTTGACACACATGGAATTTCTCGACAGGTACAAAATCATTTTGGTTCCAGACGGTGAAATTCACATCAAGACTGATAATAGATTGTTTTTTGAGTTTACACTACAACACATGAATAAATATGGCATGAGGTTTGAACTGATAAATCTGGATCTGCACGCCAAGGAGCCAAAAGACAACATAAGAACCGAATACGAAGAGTCCCGCTCCGCCGCTGGCGCAGTTATTTATCTGGCGGTATGCAAATTTATTGGGTGATTACGGTTTCTGTTTCAAAGTTGCGAATGCGATTAAAGAACCCTCATGACTTTGACTATGCGTCACCCAAAAAGGTTTTCCAAAAATTCGGGTCATATAGCAATTTCACAAATGGTAGTCCATACCCGCAATCTCAATACCAAATCATTAACGCCTCGCTCTTGGATCCTGGATTCCCGCTACACATAACGATGAATGTCAAAAAAGCTATGTTTCATAAGGATTTTTGGCAATTCAGGCGTCTCGTTATGTGTTGACTCGTAACGAGACACCTAAATCAACGTATTTTTTGTAATCAATGGAGTTAGATGTTTTATCGTTA
>JAISSN010000061.1 GCA_031273105.1 Holophagales bacterium
TGTAGTTAAAAGCGGGGTACGCCCCCAGGGCCAGGTGGCGGATGAACAGCGAGATGGGGTCAAAAATTCCAGTCAACTGAATGCCGACGACGCTGCCCGAAAGCAAAAAGGCCAGTAATAAGTATTTAACGCGAAACCAGGCGCGGACACGCTGGGTTCCCCGCCATCGCTTCATCGCGCTCACTATATTGTGCAAAGTTCCAAAGGGGCAGACCCAGCCGCAAAAGACCCTGCCAAATAAAACAGAAACAGCCGCGGTGATCAGAGACAGCAACATGCCCTTTAATAGCGCGTGTCCCGACAAAAACGCGGCTAAGGCTAGGAGCGGATTAAAATCCAGAAAAAATTTAGCCGGATAGCCTATGTTATCGGCGCCCTTGGATTCGGTTTGGATAAACAGGAAAAGAAATAACAGCAGAAAGAACGCCTGGGCGACGACTCTCAACAGCCTTGGCGCTCTTGGCGCTTTTGGTAAAAACGGCTTCATTTTTCAAGGCCCTGTGCCAACACGGGAAAAAACGCGCTAAACATCAATTTTTCTGATGTTCAACTTGGACAAGTCCATCTTGCCCAGGCCGCGTTTGGCAGCTTCTGCTACGTGGTCAAGGCCTTCGGCCTTCAGGCCGAAAAGCGTCGCGCCGTATGAGTCTATGGCCACCTGGTCAACGCCGGCGATGACTGTATCCAGGCGCTTTACGTCATTCAGGCTGCCGCCCGTGGGGCCGTTGGCCGTTAATATCCGCACAGCGTCGAGGATTGTCAGGTGGGGTTTGATGACCGTTGACAAATCCACTATGGCGGCGTCCAGATTTTGGTGTACGCGGCCCCGGTTATCGCCCATCAGGCCCATCCAGTTTTTGAGGGACATGGTCAGTCTGCTGGCGCCGTGATGCTTTGCAATGGGAACGTTAATCAGCTTGTCGGCCTCCAAAGCGTCAATACTGATGGGCCAGGACTTAAAGGCGACGCCGTTGGGAAATTTTACATCCCGGTATCTCCTTTCGTCAGCCTTTTGCAAGGTTCTGCCGCCAATGTGAAAGACTTCCGCTCCGGCGGCTCTGGCTGCGGCTTCTATGCCGCTTTGGACGTAACACCTGCGCGGGTCTTGGCATGACCTGTCAAAGACCTTGACTCTTTTGGCTTCAGCCTCAAGGCAGAGTTTTACCAGGGTCGCCACCACTTCGGGGTTTGTGTTGGCCGCCTGCTCCGGCGTTCTGTCCCAGCCTATGTTTGGCTTGATGACCACAACGTCCCCCCTGGAAATGAAACGCTTGATGCCCCCCAGAGCGTCTATGGCCATCCTGACGATTTTTTCAACGGGAACGCCCTTGACGACGGCCAGGTCGGGCCTGGCGGACTGGGCGGCGCCAAGCAGAGGGGAAAAGGCTTCCAGAGCGGCCAGACCGCCAATCGCGCCTGCCGCGCTTTGTAAGAAAACCCGACGATCCATGTTGCCCCCTGAGAAAATTGTTTTGAAAATTTATGATAGCAAAAATAATTGCGAAACCCCGTTTTCGTCTGTGCCTGAAATAGAGCCGTCCGTGGTTCTAAGCGCCGATGGCTCATCTCCGTTGAAGTCGCAAAACTGGAAATTTTGCAACTGGCTCAGCAAAACCCCGCATTGGACTTGTGGAGCGTAATTCATCTTCATTGGCTGAACAATGGGAAAATTGTCCCGCTCCACAAATCCAACGACTATACTTTTTATATGAACCACATTCACTTATTCGCTGTTGTGGCCCAGGCCTGCCAGATCTGCCCCCCTTCCGCCATCGAAAGCGCCGTCCTTGATGAGATTACATCCCGCCCGCTGGCAGGCGCTCAGGACATATACAAATTGATACACCAATCGGTTTTTGGACCGGGGCACATCATTCAAAACGAGGATTCGGCCAGGAATTACTTAGAGAAAGAGACATCCCTACTGGGGCCTGCTCTACCGGACGAGAGACTGTATGACGAATTGGGCGGCGGAATGATTAGGGTGAACCTCCGCCCCTTCAGGGATTCAAACGGTTCAACGGAAAAACTACTGCGCGCCATGATAGAGACAGCCAATGATAATGCGGGAACGCCGGAAGTCATGGCAGAAAGAATAAAAGGAGCGCGCCGCCTCCTGGAAAGACAAAACAAAAACGAGCTTGCGGAAGAATTAAAGTCGCTGGCGGAAAAGCAGGCCGCAAACGGTTATCCGGCCTACCATCATTCAGAGGACTACCGCAACGCCTACAAACCTGCATACCGCATAATTGACAGACGATTTTTAGATACGATCAAGGGCAAAAGCACTGCGATGTCAGAGTGTCGAGGTATTCCTGTCTGGGTATCAAAGCGTGCCTCAAGTTTGCAATCATCATGCACAAACTATTCGATTTTGTCAAGTTTTTGCAGAACTTCTGCAAATATTTGAATATTGTCTGTGCTTTGAAAAGCTGCCGTGCCTGACGGTGGCAGCGCTACGTGCTGCGTCTCGTTTTCAAACGATAATTTCTCGTAGTCCTGCGGACGGCTGGCATCGGTACGGTTATTCCAATTCTACTTCAAAATTGCCTCCTGCAATTTTGAAGTAGTCGGCTGCGGCGAGAGCGTGGTCTCGCCTTGTTGCGGATACGGCATCGCAAGCGTTCCTTGCCTCTCGAAATGCTACGCATTTCGGCGCGACATCCGTGTCGTGCATTCCAATTCAAAATAGAAATTAAAGCAATTTCTATTTAGAATTGGAATTAGCTCTGGTCGTGGCTACTAATAGCCGCCTGGACTAGCCCCAAAAACAGGGGGTGGGGTTTGTTGGGGCGGCTCTTAAATTCGGGATGGTATTGAACGCCTACAAAAAAACGATTGGCGGGCAGTTCGATGGCCTCTACGAGGCTGCCGTCAGGCGAGGCGCCGCAGAGCCTGATCCCGTTTTGCGTAAAGATTTCCCGGTAGTCATTGTTGAATTCAAAACGGTGGCGGTGCCTCTCGGCGATTTCATCGGCGCCATAGAGTTTATTTAACAGCGAGCCTTTGGCGATTACGCAGGGATATGCCCCAAGGCGCATTGTGCCGCCGCTGCCCAGCCTGCCCACCTGACCGGGCATGATGTCAATCACGAGATGGGGCGCGGCTTCATCGAACTCGCTCGAATGGGCGCACTCAAGGCCGCAGACGTTGCGGGCGAATTCCACAACGGCTACCTGCATACCCAGACAAATGCCCAAAAAAGGTATGTTGTTTTCCCTTGCGTAGCGGCAGGCGTTGATTTTTCCCTCTATACCCCTATCGCCAAAGCCGCCCGGCACAATCATGCCGTCAATCCC
>JAISSN010000073.1 GCA_031273105.1 Holophagales bacterium
CTTCTTGCGAATGTCCTTTCTCCATGTGCCTCAACACGCTTTCTCTGAATTTCTTGTCGTATGCCATGTCTATAGATTGAATCACCAATATAGACTTCTTTCAAGTTGGTTGGCTATAAAAACAGTTGCTTTGCCGTCAGCCCCGAAATAAGTAGTGCAGACGTATTGAGTATCTACCGGGGGCGCGACGCAATAGAGAAGGCATTTGATCAGTTTAAGAACGGCCTTGATTTCAGGAGGTTGAGGACCCACACAGGAAAGACCATGGACGGCAAAGTGTTTGTAGGCTTCCTGGCTTTGGTGATGCGCTCATATATGCTGAAAAAAGCTAAAGAGAGCCAAGCTACTAAACACCTGACACTGGAAAAAATCCTGCTGGAACTCCGGAAAATAAAGGCCGTGACGTATAATGGCGACACAGCAGGGACAATAATGCCGCTTACCACGATGCAGAGAGGTATTCTCGAAACCATTGGCTCATCCGCACATGAACTCATTACCTCTTTACTACCTTGAATCAATGTATACTATAAAATAATGCGGAATTTGGGTTGTAGCTTGCCCAGGTCATATAAGTTGCTTTGCTCTCTGGGTTATGGGCCTGAATGGAATTGTTGCCCCGATAACATACAAAAATACACGGAACGGCCAATTTTTCGGCCTTTACGTCAAAGAAAGCCTAGCTCCCGCTATGCCTCAACGGGGTCCTTAACTCCGTTTGATAATTTGAAGCAGAAACGAAATAATACGTTTTAATATTCATCGGAATTCACATTTAACTATATCTTCAATACCGCCCTGGCAATTACGAAATACATTGTAAGCGAGCTGGCGTCAACGATGGTTGTGATTAGCGGCGAGGCCATTATGGCGGGATCAAGCTTGATTTTTTTTGCGCCTATGGGCAGCAGGCATCCGATGGATTTGGATAGTATCACCGTGGCGTAAAGCGCCATAGAGACTGTGATTGCCAGCAGGAAGTCGCCGCCGAGCAACTTAATACGTAAGTAATTGACTATGGCCAACGCCGCGCCGCACAGTGCGGCCACGCGCACCTCTTTCCACCATGCGCGCCAAACATCGGAAAGGGCGACTTCTTCCAGAGCCATGCCCCGGATGATCAGCGTGGCTGTTTGAGACCCCGCGTTTCCGCCCGTGCCCATTAACAGGGGAATAAAAGCTATCAGAGCTGGCACGGCGGCCAGGGATTTTTCAAAACTCGTAATAATTGCCCCCGTCATCGTGGCGGACAGCATGAGCAGCAACAACCACAATATGCGGTTTTTGGTCAGCTTCAACACGCTGGTTTTCATGTACGGTTCTTCGGATGGCGACATGGCCGCCATGATCGCAAAGTCTTCTGAAGCCTCCTCTTTTTGAACGTCCAGAGCGTCGTCAATGGTTACGATGCCCACCAATCTGTTTTCGTGATCCACCACCGGTATAGCCATAAAGTCGTATTTATTGAAATAGCTGACCAGGGTTTCCCTGTCCTCTACCGTTGCAACTGAAATAACATTAGGTTCCATGATGTCGCTGACAAGAACGGACGTATCGGCAAGGAGCAAGGTACGTACTGAAACGGCGCCTATCAGCACTCTGTCATAGCCTGTTACGTAGCAGGTATAGATGGTTTCTTTGTCTATGCCTACTTCCCGGATATGCGCGAAAGCCTCGGCCACGGTCATGTCCGCTTTGAGCGAGACATACTCAATGGTCATGACGCTGCCTGCGGAGTTATCGGGGTACTGCAAGAAGTGATTTATTATGTTCCGCTTGTTTTCGGGTACGTTTTTCAATATGCGCTGGACAACGCTTGCGGGCATTTCATCAATGAAATCCACAGCGTCGTCCAAAAACAGATCGTCAATGATGCCGCCGATTTCAGGATCAGTGATGGCCTCCACGATGTGCTTTTGCATATCACGGGAGAGATAGGCGAACACTTCAGCCGCCGCCTCCTTTGGAAGTATGCGGAACAAGCGCACTGCTTGTTTTTCTTCCATTTTTTCCAGTTCTTCAGCAATGTCGGCCACGTTCATTTCATTCAGCATCGCGCGGACTGTCCTGATGTTGCGACTTTTTAAAGCCTCATTTGTTTGCTCCATGGGCTTTTTCCTTTGTGTTCTGTGGGGCGTTAAGACTTGTCCCCAAGCCTCTTTAGGATACTATAGCGTTTGGTCTTTACGTTCTAAATCAAATTTGCGCTTTTCAATTCTGTTTTAGAAACAGAGCCAGCGCCTCTTTTGAGCCTTCCCATTTCATCAGAGCCAGGGCTTCATCGGGCTTACACCAGCGATATTCGCTGTGCTCGGCGCTATTTAACGCGACGCTCCGGTCTGCCGGAACTTCCATTTGAAAGCAGATTTCTGTGTTGAATAGCGGCTCATCGCTCCGAACGCCGCTCAACGCGGGGTCTATCCAAAACGAGTGCTGAAAACCCAGCGGGACAAGTTTTCCCACAAGACCGGCTTCTTCCAACACTTCCCTGTGAGCTGCCATCTCAGGCGTTTCCCCGTCTTCAATCATTCCGGTGACGCTGGACCACCACTGACCTTTGGATGGGCAGCGCAGCATCATAAGGATTTCGGGCCCGCCAGTAGCCCCCTGTCTCCAAACCGTTACAGAAACGCTTTTTGACGGTTCAAACGTTGGCAGCATGTCAAAGGCCAGTATTTCGGAAAGATGGCCGATGAGATTTGTACAGGCTTCATCCCAACAGGGGCATCCATCTCCTAAAAGGCTCCGCAGGCTGCATACGCCCATATCTGTAATGCCGCAGGGGGTAATCCACTGAAAACACGGCATATGAGGGTCCAGATTAAACGCTATCCCATGGGTTGAAATCCAGCGCTTGAGGTTAATGCCCAGCGCCCCGAGTTTTTCCCATCCGCGCGGGGTTTGCACCCAGACGCCAGGGTATTTTTCGAGTCTTTGGGCTATAACGCCAAAGTCTGCGGCTGTG
>JAISSN010000157.1 GCA_031273105.1 Holophagales bacterium
AAGTTTATTCGTTGCGGCGGTATACCAGAAAAAGCATTCAATAAGGCAAGAAACAGGGCGCACATGACAAAGGATGAGGAAGCCGCTTTACTTGCGCCATTTTTTGAAAGTGCGCGTAATGGCGGGCGCTTTGTAAGAGTGCGGGGCGCGGCAAAGGTGATGGCGCATTTGATGTTTGGGATAATAGCGATGACGGCAAAGCAACTGTTTAATATGCTTGGGACTCTTGCGACGACGCATCCGCAGCTTGGAACGCTTGCGACGCCGCATCCGCAGCTTGAGTGAACAAAAGCGATAGGCACAATCTGGCTTTTCTCAAACGCCTGGGCGTAGCCATGTCCAAAATCGACTGATGAACACTATCAAAGACGTTTTTGCTCAGGCCTCCGCCTGTTTGCCTACCTTTTATGCGACAATCTACCCTCTGAAAATTGCCATCTCGCAAAATCACAGAGGTTTTGCAAGTGGCTCAATGAACATGAGTTCCGCTCCACAAGTCGCACGACTATAACTTTAATACTGCAAGACGCTTCTCGGATTGAATCACTATATCATTGTATTACCGTGATACAAACCCGCGACGCCATTGTGCTAAGGCCGACGCCCTTTGAAGAGGGCGGGTTGATGGTGTCTTTTCTCACCGACATGGGGGAGAGGCTCACAGGTTTGGCCAAGGGGGCCAAGAAGCCTTCGGCCAAGTGGGTGGCGTCTTTTGAGCCGCTCAGCCTCGTGAGGGTGAGCTTCTTTGGCAAAGAACACTCCGAGATTCGCCGGGTGACGCGGTGTGAGTTGTTGCACTCGCCGCTGACGCTGGGCCATCTGGAGTGCGGCCTGGTGATTTCCTGTCTGGCCGACCTGATTGACAGGATTGCAAAAGAGGGTCTGGAAGACCCACGCTTATTTCGCCTTGTGTCCAGTTGTTCAAGGGCGCTCAGGGCCAATCCTGACAGGGCGGCGTCAATACTCGCGTACGGCGAGCACTGGCTGCTGCACTGCATGGGCCTGCTGCCCAGGGCCAACGCCTGTGGCCGTTGCGGGCGGGATGACGCGCCCATAGTATTGCTGGGCGAGCAGGGCTGGCACTGCGCGGCGTGTACTCCAACTGATGATTCAGAGGCCCTGCCTCCGGGCGCAATGGAGTACCTGCAAAAAATACGAACAACCAGGGCGGAGGAGATGCCAGACACAAACGAGAGCGAAGCGTCCAGGGCCGTAACCCAACTGTTGAGGGATCGCCTGCTCAATGAAATTGGGCGCGTCAAGAGTTATGATGTACTTTTGAGGTGCTTGCCAGGCGGCGTTCAATCTTGATAAATTTAGTTATCATGCTTACAGGCGCCTTGCAGGCGCCGCCAATTGAACACATAAGCGAAACGCCCTATGTCTTTACCGCCAATCATTCGCGCACTTGGGGCGCAACTAGTTGTTTTAGCCGTCCTTGCCCTCTTGAGGGCGCTGATTCCGGCGCAGACGCCTATACTGCTGTGGATTGCACTGCAAGCCGCTGGCGCGGCGGCGATCGGACGGCGCTTAGGCTTGGGGAAGTACTGGACTCTCTTTCAAATCGCGTTGCCCTTAGCTATGGCCTGGCAGATGGGGCATTCCGCTCCTCTTCGTGTGTATCCAACGATATTGGCTATTCTTTTTTTGATTTACGGGGGCGGCATACTAACCAGGGTACCGCTGTATCTATCGGGGCCGCCCGCCTGGAGGGCCATCGTTGACTTAATCCCCGAAGACAGGGACATAGTTTTTGTTGACCTGGGGGCGGGCCTGGGCGGGCCGCTGGCCTATATCGCAAAGCGCAGGCCCCGGGCGACACTGCTTGGCGTGGAGGCGTCGCCGCTGGTTTGGCTGATCGGGCGGCTGAGGACTATGCGCTTAAAACCGCAACCCCGCTTTTGTTTTGGCAGTATATGGAAAACTGACCTGCGGGACGCGGATATTGTCTTTGCCTTTTTATCGCCTGCGCCTATGCCGGAGCTATGGGCAAAGGTAAGGCGTGAAATGCGACAAGGAAGCGCGTTTATAAGCCACAGCTTTGAAGTCCCGGGACAAACGCCGGAGAATCGAATACCGCTGCCCGGCAGGGAAGGAGCGGCGCTACTGGTTTACAAGCTTTAATACAGTGTGGAGGGCATTCATTCCAATTCTAGAATGGAACCAACATGGGATTATGGTTGACAATTGACAAAAGTGTTTAAGCGGCTTTTGGGTAACTGATAATCCCGAATGAAATACCCTCAAAACACAAAGTAACGCTCCACAAGACAAATTGATTATTGACTATTAAATAAAATTGCAATATTGTTAAAGTCTGGCTTGGTTCTCATGTGACCATCAGCACTTGCTTGGAGTTAATTCAATGTTTCTTATTATTGGCTTTGTGGTTGTTCTTGGATGTATTATCGGCGGCTTTACGATGGAGGGCGGATCATTACAAGCCATGATACACCCATTGCCCGCCGAGTTGACCATCATCTTTGGCGCCGGTCTTGGCTCTTTCATAGCTTCTAATCCGATCAATGTTTTAAAGGCGGTTGCCGGAAATATCGCAAAGCCGCTGAAAGGCAGCCCGTACACAAAGGCCGTCTATATGGAAGCCCTGATGATGCAGTATGAAATATACGTCAACATCAAAAAAGGCGGCCTGCTCGCGCTGGAGCAGGACGTCAACGACCCGCACAACAGCAATATTTTTAAAAAATATTCTACCGTCCTGAATAACCACCACGCCCTGGACTTCTTTTGCGACTCCATGAAGCTCCTGGTAAACGGCGCGGCCAAGACAGATGAAATTGACCAGGTGATGGATCAGGATTTAGACGTTCACCACGCTGAAGCCTCCGCCCCGGGGGCGGCCATCACTACACTTGCGGATTCAATGCCCGCCTTTGGTATTGTTGCCTGCGTCATGGGCGTTGTGATCACAATGGGGTTTTTGGATCAGCCCCCAAACGTCATAGGCGAACATGTCGCCTCCGCGCTGGTCGGCACGTTCCTCGGAATTTTGCTGGGTTATGGCTTCATCGCCCCCGTAGGAAAAAATATTGACGCCATTAACGCCTCTGAAACCCACTTCTTTAACATGCTCCGCTCCGGCCTTACGTCATTCGGCAACGGCGCGGCCCCGGTAACCGCCGTGGAATTCGCCCGCAGAAATATACCCAGCAGCGAGCGCCCCGGCTCAGGCGAACTCGAAGAAGTCGTGCGCCAGATTAAACCAAGATAACAAGGTAAGGCGTGACATGGCTGAAAAGGCGCCGGAAGTAAAAATAAAATTTATAAAGAAAAAGGGCGGTCACGCCGGCGGCCACAGCGGGGGCGCCTGGAAAGTCGCCTACGCCGACCTCGTGACGGCCATGATGGCTTTCTTCCTGTTGATGTGGCTCCTGGGTACGGCGAGCAAGGCCGCCAAGGAGGGCCTTGCCGGTTATATGAGGGAAGGCGCTGCATTTTTCCAAACCGACAAGGGCCAGTCTATCCTGGCTGAATACGGCAAGGGCATTCTTCCGGGCAGCAGGGGCATGAACGCCCCGACAGGCGGCGATGACGGCAGCAGCAGCTCAACGGTGGATGAAAATGATCTTGAACAACTGGCAATGGAAGCGACAAAGCTGGCAATCGAAAGGGCCTTTGACAGCGACCAGCTTTTGCAGGCTTTCAAAGACCATATAAGCATTGACTTCACTGAAGAAGGCATGCGCATCCAGATAAGAGACAAAGAAGACAACGCGCTGTTTGAATCAGGAAGCGACAGGCTGAAACCCTACACGCTGACCATCCTTCGTGAAATCACCAAGGAGCTGGCCAAACTGAAAAACCACGTCGTTGTCGGCGGACATACGGATTCTATCCCATACGCCAGCGCCGGTTACTCTAACTGGGATTTGAGCGCCTCCCGCGCGAACAGCGCCCTGAGAGCAATGATGGCGGCAGGCTTGCCAACGGGACAGGTAAAGCGCGTAACCGGCTACGCGGAAACCGTGCCTTTGGAAAACCACGACCCAAGAGACCCTCAAAACAGGCGTATTTCCATAGTCGTCCTCTCATCTTCCTATGAAGACAAAGAGGCGGCGCTAGCCAGAAGCAGGAATTGAACACAATCTCTCTCTGTTCTCTCTGTTCCCGCGCTTGACTCAATCCGAACCTGGCTCTATTGGCTGGTCGTCAACCACTCCCCAGACGTGCTTTCTGTTCGGGTTGAAGTCTATGGGCGAAAATTTGCCTTTTTCCCAGAGAAAAAACTTGCCGTTCGTGGCCCAGGGTATGGAAAAACCATTTTCTACTTCCTCATGGGTGTGAAAATGGCCTGTGATAAGCATTGGCGCGCCACACTTGACGGCGGCCAATTGGAATTCTGCTTTCGGAAACTCAACCTTGTTAGCCGCGTTTGTGGTCTGAAGCGCTTTTTCCAAAACCGGCGCCAGTTTTCTCCCTATAAACGATGGGATCATCTTTGCGATCAGCCAAACCGGCCAGCTGCGGCTTACAAGATTCCATAGGCGGTAGAGGGTATCGCCTGTATTGACCAGGTCGCCGTGTTCAAAAACAATTTGCTCGCCCTGAAGCGCGCCGCCGACTCCTTCGCCCATGAAGTCAAACTTGTGGGCAAAGCTATCTAAAAAATATTCGCGGTTGCCCAGCCACAGGCCAACCCAATGGCCGGTTCTCCTTCTCTCATGAACCCACCAGATGAAGTTTCGCTGGGAGTCGGTTTGAAGCCCTTTGACTCCCACCCAAACTTCAAAGGCGTCGCCCAAAAACAGCCAGTCGGCGTCAGACATCGCCAATGTGGCTTGCTGCAATCCGGTCAATTCTTCGCTCCAGTGGGGATCCGCGACTATCACCAATCGGCGGGAAGGGTCGGGACGCGCGCTGGAGCCTCGCGCCCAGCCATATTTCGGGTTGCGGCTTCCAAGCAAAAAAGGCAGACTGCTCAGGCACAGGCCGGAGATCGCGCCTATCGCGCATATCAGCCAATTGCTCTTAATGTCCGGCGGACGTGATAAGTGCAATTCTTTGGCGGCAAGGAACAGTCCGAACAGGCACATTATGGTTAAATGGCGTTTGTAGGTCGGCGTCCTTCTAGTGAAAGCCATCCAGGCGGCGTCCGCCAAAAAAGCAACGACGCAATAAACAAAAAACACAGAGAATGAGTCTTCGAACAATCCGAACAAGGGAACTTTAATCTCCAAAACAAATGCCCATATCACGCCCTGTTTTCATAGTGTCGCAGTCAAGAGGCACAGCCCTCATGCGCCCGGCCACGTCGCTTAATGGTACGTAATTCACGTCCGGAAACGCCAGGGCAACCATGACCCCCGTATAGCCTTCACTCAAGGCGCGAACCGCCGCAGCGCCCACTCTCAGCGCGGCAAGGCGGTCAAACGTGGTCGGGCTGCCCCCGCGCAGCAGGTGTCCCAAAACCACAACTCTGCAGTCTTTGCCCGTCAGCTCGTGAAGTTGCCGGGCAACCCTTTCGCCTATGCCCCCTAAGCGTTCAGCGTGGCCTATTTCCGCAACTTCCATGACGGCGTGGTCACCGTCGGCAGATGTGGCGCCTTCTGCGACAACCACAAGGGAATAATGGCGTCCATCGTTTTCGCGGCTTATTATTTTTTCGGCTACTTTTTTGAGGTCGTATGGAATTTCGGGGATCAGGATTGCATGGGCGCCGCCGCTTATTCCTGAGTGAAGGGCTATCCAACCGGCATAGCGGCCCATTACTTCAACTACCATTATGCGCTGATGGCTTTCTGCTGTGCTGTGCAAGCGGTCCAAGCTCTCGGTGGCGAAGGCCACGGCGGTGTCAAAGCCGAATGTGGTGGCCGTTTTATCCAGGTCGTTGTCAATGGTCTTTGGGACGCCCACCACGCGCAGACCCTTTTGGACTAAGGCGTTTGCTATGGTTAAACTCCCGTCGCCGCCAACGGAAACCAGGGCGTCAATCTCTTTTTTTGCGAAAAATTCAATAATTTCGTCTGTGCGATCAATTTCTTTTGTTGAGCCGTCAGGCATTTTGAGGGGAAAGTGGAGCGGGTTGCCCTTGTTGGTAGTACCCAGCATTGTGCCGCCAAGGTGCGTGATGCCCCTGACGCTCTCCCTGGTCAGCCGGAAGACGCCTCCGTTGGGAAATCGCTCGTTAAAAAAGATGCCGTTGAAGCCCTCTCTTATACCGTAGCATTCCCAGCCCCGGTTAGCGGCTGATACGGCCACGGCCCGAATGACCGCGTTAAGGCCGGGGGCGTCCCCCCCGCCGGTGCAAATAGCTATGCGTCGTATGTTTTGACTCACCATGCGCTCCTCTCATCACAGTAACACCTAATAGCATACATTAAGTTTGGCAGATTATAGCCCGCCTTCTGTTTTTAGTCTGCGCGCGCTGATATTATTCAATCTAAAACGGGGTTGACCTGATGCCCAAGAGAGAAACTGTTGCAGCCACCTCAGCGGGGTTTGCCCTTTGCGCCGTTGCGCTTGCGGCGGGGCAGACAGCCATGAGTTGCTTTCTGACGCCGGGGGCGGCGCAAAATAGCGGCGTTGTTCAGGACATAGGCTATACCTTCACTGGGCTGACAGCGGCTATTGGCTATATCTTGTGGAGATGGGGCAGGGCTGAAAGGAATTCAGGGCAAACAATAACGCGCAGCTGGCTGACCAAAATGCTACAGGCTGCGGTAGCCATTATTCCGGCCCTCCTGGGGTGCGTTTATTTTTGCATGGCGGGCGAATACGCAGAACAACACGCCAGAACTTTTGCCGTCATGCCGCCGCTGATGTACTTGTTGACGATCAAAAGGCAAAATCGAAAAGTGTCGGCGCAATAAAGAGCCACCGTGGAGTTTAAGCTCTGTTTGCGTTATCCTTAGCTTAAGCCGGGCCTCATACATCGGTCGGCGGTGAACCTGGTCAGGCCGGAAGGAGCAGCCATAAGCCGTTTGAGCGAGTGCCATGACAAGCCCGGCCCCTTTGCGTTGTTCTGTTTCTGCATGATGGAAAAACTGTTTCGCTTCGCAGGTCAAACGACTATACGTTCATGGCGCTCAAGGGTAAAATACTCTATGGAGCGTCAACATGATTTTGCTCAACGGGAACAATTTATCTGCTGAACAGCTCACGGCTATTGCCAATGGCGAAGAAGTCTCGCTGGATGAGGCGGCGCTGGCTAAGGTTTCCAAAAACCGCGCCGTTGTTGACCGCATACTGGCCGAAAAACGGGTTGTCTATGGCATTAACACCGGATTCGGGCAGTTTGCGACCGTTGTTATTCCTGAAGACCAACTGGCTGAACTGCAACTCAATCTGGTTCGCAGCCACGCCGCCGGCGTTGGCAAGCCCCTGACCATAACCCAGACCCGCGCCCTGATGGCCGCCCGCATCAACTGCCTGCTCAAGGCTTTTTCCGGCATCCGCCCTGAGCCTATCCGGGTGCTGTCCGATTGCTTGAATCACGGCATTATCCCCGTTATACCCTGCCAGGGCAGCGTGGGGGCCTCCGGCGACCTGGCGCCCCTGGCCCACATGGCGCTGCTGCTGGCTGGCGAGGGCCTTGCTTGGGATGGGCCAAAGCGCGTCCACGGCGGCCACGCGATGGCGAGAGCCGGCCTCAAGCCAATCCGATTACAGCCCAAGGAGGGCCTGGCTCTCATCAACGGAACTCAGCTGACCACGTCTTTAGGCAATCTGGCACTCTGCCGCCTTCGCAAGCTGGCGCCGCTCGCGGATGAAATTGCAGCCCTCAGCCTGGAAGCCCTGCGCGGCACAAGGGCCGCTTTCGATCCGCGCATTCACAACGCCAGGCCCCACCCCGGCCAGATTGAGGTCGCGGCCAACATGTGCCGCATTTTGGGCAAGACCAGTGAAATCGCCGATAGTCACAAGAACTGCAACCGCGTGCAGGACGCTTACTCTCTGCGCTGCCTGCCCCAAGTACATGGCGTGGCGCGGGACGCGCTCAAGTTCGCCGGTGAAATACTCGAACGGGAGCTAAACAGCGCCACGGACAATCCGATGATTTTTAGCGACACGCGGGAAAGTCGTAGCGGGGGTAACTTTCACGGTCAGTACCCCGCCTTTGCCTGCGACGTGCTGGCCATCGCCGCGTGCGATTTGGCGAGCATTTCTGAGCGCCGTCAGGAGCGCCTCGTCAATCCCGCTTACTCTGAACTGCCCGCTTTCCTGTGCCAAAATGGCGGTTTAGAAAGCGGCTTCATGATGGCCCATGTCACCAGCGCCGCGCTGGTCAGCGAAATGAAGGGCCTGGCCCACCCAGCTTGCATAGACACCATCCCCACGAGCGCCGGTAAGGAAGATCACGTCAGCATGGGGCCTATTGCCGCCAGAAAACTACTGAGCGCCGTGGACGCCCTGGAACAAGTGCTGGCGCTGGAAGCCAGGATGGCCCTGGAAGGCGTTCGCATTATCGGCAAAAAGCCTGCCGTCGGCTTGGATAGGCTGGTGAAATCGCTGGAATCCGTCTGCCCCCCGTGGCAGGACAGAGCCATGTACGCAGAAATTGAGGCCGCTGTTAAAGCGTTGAGGGGGTTGTGTCAATGATATTGATGTTTTTTATGTTCAGCGCCGATTGGGGGAAACTCCGGTTGATTCAAGCAGATTAATATAAAACAGACAGACGCAATCAGCACATGTCTTTTTCGGGTTCCGCATTGAAACAAGCCCTTGCAATACTTATCGCTTCCGCCTTAACGCACGGATACGCTCAAACAGGGAAAAGCGCCCACTCAAAGCCCCCCCAGCCCGCTAAAACGGTGCAGCCTCAAAAGCCCGCGCAAAAGTCCGCACAGAAACCTGCCCAAAAGCCCGCACAAAAGCCCGTCCAAAAACCCGTCCAAACGGCGCTGCCCGCTTTTTCTGAAAACTCCACCGTGGCCGGCTTCATCGCCCACATGGTCGCCAATCATAAATTTGACGCGAAAATTCTGGCGGAGCAGTTTGCCGCCATTAACCCCAATCAGCGTGTTTTGACGCTGTTCAGGCCAAAGCCTCCGCCAGACCCCTCCAAGCCAGCCGTCAGGTCGTGGAAAAGCTATAGCTCGCGCTTTTTGAATGAATCGCGCGTTGAAAGCGGGCTTTTGTTCTGGCAGGAGAATGCCGCGACACTGAAAAGGGCCTTTGACCAATACGGCGTACCGCCGGAAATCATCGTGGCCATAATAGGCGTAGAAACCCTGTACGGAAGAAATACAGGCTCTTTTGGCGCCATGGAGGCATTGGCAAGCCTGGCCTTTCACGACCCGGGACGCGGTGATTTTTTCAGGGAAGAATTAGAGCATTTTCTGCTACTTGCGCGTGAAAACGGCTTTGACCCATTAAAAATTCAAGGCTCTTACGCCGGGGCCATCGGCATTCCTCAATTCATGCCCGGCAGTTGGCGCAAGTACGCCGTTGATTTTGACGGCGACAAAATAATTGACCTGGAAAGAAGCGTTGCCGACTCGATCGGCAGCATAGCCAACTACTTGAATAAACATGGCTGGCAGGCGGGCCAGGCGATTGCCCATAAGGTCACGATCAGGGGCAACCCAAAGGATGCCTGGCTTAAAGCGGGTATGCTGCCGAGCCTGAATGTAAAAGAATTGGCGGAGCAAGGTGTGCAAGGGGCGCAGGATTCGCCTGATATAGCCACTTTTATTGAACTGCCCACGCCAAAGCAGCCAGCCGAATATTGGCTGGGCTATCAAAATTACTACGCCATAACCCGTTATAACAGATCTACTTTTTACTCAATGTCAGTGTTTATGCTGGCGGAAAGACTTAAAGCCCGTAGCGCGGCGTTTGTCGAATCGGCGCCCACTGCCAGGTTGCATTCATTCAATCCCGATTAGAATTGTAATGCACGGTAGGGATGTCGCGCCGAAATGCGCAGCGTT
>JAISSN010000169.1 GCA_031273105.1 Holophagales bacterium
TCAAAAAGGGCAGCAGCTTACCCGTCAGAAACAGCGTAAACACGCCCACCACAAGCGCCAGCAACAGCAATATGAGCATTGGCAGAAATGGATTCAAGGGTGTCATGGGCCTCCTTCCAGTTACATTATAATCAATCAAATAGCCAAAGTTGAAGGGCTCTAGTAAGAAGGCCCTTCTTTCAGGGATTCAGGCGTGATAACGTCCCTGAACTTGAAATATACCCACGTCTGGTACGCAATCACGATGGGCAAAAAGCAGACCACTACCCCCAGCATGATTTTAAGCGTTAGAGGGCTTGAGGCTGAGTTAAATGCCGTCACCGAGTACGCGGGGTTTTCGCTGGAGAGCAGCAGGTTGGGGAACATGCCCGCCACGCCAAATAGCGTCACACCGAGGATGAGCAGCGAAGAGCAAAACCAGGCTCTCCAGCAGCGGCCTTTGGAGAGCATGAACCACTGGCCGAAAAGGCCCAAAACCGCCAGGAGCGGGAGTATCAGCCAATACGGTTTGGCCAGAACATTTGCCCATAACGGAGTATAAATGGCCGTCGTCACAAGGAATACAACCGCAAGCAGGGCCTCAAATATCCAGAGCTTTTTAGCCATAGCGACTGCCTTTGCCTGAAATTGGCCTTGAGTGCGAGTGGAGAGCCAGATTGCCCCATGAACGCAGAAAACCAACACAAAGGTTATCCCGCCAACAAGACCGTAGGGGTTTAACAGCGTGAATAGATTTCCTTGGAACAGCCCGTCTTTGTCTAGCGGGAGCCCCATGAAGATGTTGGCAAAGGCGACTCCGAGGAGCAGCGCGGGCAGGAAAGAGCCGACGACGAGACAGGTATCCCAGACCCTTTTCCAGGCGGGGCTGTCGATCTGCCGCCTGAATTCAAACACCACGCCGCGCAGTATCAGGGCAAAGAGCAGGAGCATCAGCGGTGTGTACAGGCCGGAGAACATGATGGCGTATGCCGTCGGGAAAGCAGCGAAGGTAACGCCTCCGGCGGTTATCAGCCAAACTTCGTTTCCGTCCCAAAACGGCCCCATTGAGTTCAGGACGGCGCGTTTTTCAAATTCGTCTTTTGCCAGGAATGGAAACAGAGTTCCAAGGCCCAGGTCAAAGCCGTCCAGCATGAAATATACCGCCCAGGCCACGCCCCAGATAGCAAACCATATAGTTTCAAGCATGGTCAACTCCTTCAGGCCCTTTACGGGCAAACTTTACAAGAAGATAAAAATCCACGGCGCCCAGCAATGCGTAAACAGCAAAAAACGCTATCAGCGACGCGCCAACCTGGCTGACTGCGATGGGGCTGACGGCGTATGACGTTTTCATCAGTCCATAGACAATCCACGGCTGCCTGCCCAATTCGGCTACAGTCCATCCAAACAGGTTTGCCAGGTAAGGCAGGGGAATCATAAAGGGCAGTAATTTAAGCAATGCCCTTTGCCCTTCTATTTGTCTTCGCTTGAGCCAGGCACATGCCGCTACAATTATGAACAAGCCGCCCAGCGCGACCATTATCCTGAAGCTCAAAAAGACGGGCAGAACGGGCGGGCGGTCTTCAGGCGGAAACTCCTTCAGTCCCTTGACCTCTGTATCAGGGGCGTGGCCCGCCAAAATGCTCAACGCGCTCGGCACGGCGAGGGCCTGTACGGCGTTTTTCTCATTAAGCGCGTCGGGCCACGTCAATATGTGCATCGGGGCATAGCGGGACGTTTCCCAGTGGGCCTCCATGGCGGCCAGCTTGGTGGGCTGGGCGTCTTTCAGGTTTCCAGCGCTCATGTGTCCGAACACCAGCGAGGCCAGGGCAAAGATGAGCGTCCAGCACGAAGCTAGTTTGAAGCTCTTTGTGAAAAACGCCGCTTCGTTCTTGCGAATCAGGTGCCACGCGGAGATGCCCAGGACAAAGAACCCGGCCAGGATATAAGCGCCCGACAGCGTGTGGGTGAATTCTAAAATCGCGTATTTTTGCGTGATTATTTCTATAAAGTTGGCTAATTCCGCACGTCCGTTGCGAACGACGAAACCAACCGGATGCTGCATCCAGGCGTTTGCCGATAAAATCCAGAAGGCGCTTATGTTGCTGGCTATGGCGACTATCCAGATTGAAGCGCAGTGCAATTTTGGCGGGAGCTTTTTCCAGCCGAAGTACCACACGGCGATGAAAGTGGATTCCAGAAAGAAAGCCACGCTGGCCTCAATAGCCAGGAGTGAGCCGAAGATATCGCCCACATACTTGGAATAGCTGCTCCAGTTGGTTCCAAACTGGAACTCCAGCGTGATGCCCGTGACAAGGCCCACGGCAAAGTTGATGAGGAACAGCTTGCCCCAGAACATAGCCATTCGCTTGTAATCGTCGTCGCGCTTGACGATGTACATGGTCTCCATGATGGCTACAAGGAAACTCAGGCCCAGCGTCAGCGGCACAAAGAGAAAGTGGAAGTACGCCGCAACGGCGAATTGCAGGCGCGACAAGGTCAGAACATCCATTCAGGCCTCCTTTCCGTTAAGGGTTGAGGACGTTAGTCAGTATTGACATGGACAAACGAAAAAAAGTTAATCCATACGCAAATATTATAATCATCCCTGGAGGATCGGTGTGAACAAATGGCATGAAGCCCTGGAAATAATTTTCAGCAACTTACAACCTATCGAGGCGGCAAAAATGCCCATTGACGACGCCTTGTCCCTCGTCGCCTCTGAAGATGCGCTGTCGCCTGAAAATCTCCCCGCCTTTGACAATTCGGCTATGGACGGCTTTGCGGTCAGGTTCAGCGACTGCGCGGGCGCAACGGAGGATAGCCCCGTGTCGCTGCGCGTCCTGGAAGACCTGCCCGCCGGGCGTGTGGCGGCCCAAGCCGTGTCCGCGGGCGCCGCCCTGCGGATAATGACGGGCGCGGTTATACCCATGGGTTGCGACGTCGTCGTTCCTGTCGAGGACACGCGCCCCGCTACAGACGCCGATGAATATGTATACATTTTAAGGACGCCAAAGCTGAAGGGCAACATTCGCGCCGCCGGAGAAGACATCGTTGCGGGACAGACTGTAATATCCGAGGGCCAGCAAGTGAGCGCCGCACACATAGGATTGATGGCGGCGCTGGGAATTTCGGAATTATTAGTTATCCCGCCCGTTAAAGCGGCCGTTATCACCACAGGCAGTGAGCTGGCGGATGTCCTTGAAAAGCCTGTCGCGGGCAAAATAAGGGACGCTAATATCCACAGCCTCTCCGCCCAGATAAGGTCATGGGGGGCCGTGCCCATAGCCTTTCCGAGAATCGCCGACACGCGCCAGGCCGTTGAATCCGCCCTGGAAGAAGCGGCGAGCCTGTGTGATTTATTGATTACCACCGGGGGGGTTTCCGTTGGCGACTATGACTATGTAAAAGAAGTTCTTAACGCTCTGGGCGCAAAACAGCATTTTTGGCGGGTAGCCCAAAAGCCTGGCGGTCCCTTTGGCTTCTGGACTCTGTGGGGAAAGCCTTTTTTTGGAATCCCGGGTAACCCCGTTTCGGCTATCGTAATGGCGGAGCTTTACTTAAAACCCGCAATCTATCGAATGATGGGGCGCAAGAACGTCAATTATCAGCGCGTCGCGGCCAGGCTGGAGAGCGGGTTTCGCAAGACGGGCGCTGACGGCAAGAGGCATTTCCTGCGCGTCATCGCCGATGAGCGCGAGGGCAAATGGACTGCCCGCCTGAGCGGCCCCCAGGGCAGCGCCCAGCTTGCGTCCATGCGCGCCGCAAACGCCCTGGCGATGATTCCCGAAGATACCCTCGAAGTCCCCGCCGGGGGCGAAGTGGAGCTATTGTTGATTAAAACAAACCGCGCCTCAACATATCAATGGCCCAATTCGCCGCCCTGAATTGAACGTCCGGCCTGTCGCCGTGGATGTCGCGGGTCTGGCATTTAACGTCTGCATCGCCCGCCAGGGCAATGTAGCACCTGCCCACCCGGTCGCAACCATCCCTGTTCAGCGCGTTTTTATCCGCGTCAGGCCCCGCGTTTCCCGTTACGGCAAGGCCCCAGTCAGCGCCCAGCTTCTCTTTTACCCTCGCCGCCATTTCCCTGGCGACGGCCTCGCCCACCGTGCCGTGAGAAACAATAAAATCGGCGGATAGGCCCAGCAACTCAGTCTTGGCCTTTGGCGTGTAGGCGACAACGCCGCCGAGAAAGGCGCGGCTTGCCCCGGGTACGTCAACCAGGCGCGAGGCCAATATGCCTCCCGTGACGCTTTCGGCAAGAGCCAGTGTTTCATTGCGGGCTGCCAGCATGTCCAGTACAACGGATTCCTGGCTGCCTGGGCCAACGCAGACCAGGTCCATTCCCAGTTCTGCTTCCATGTCCCTGCGGAGCGCCTCCAGGTCTTCGTCCCTGGTTGATCTCACTAAAAATTCAACGTGGCTTCTCGGGGCCAGTATGCTCCAGTCCAGGTGGGAGTGGCGTGCCCTGACGCGATTTGTTCTTTCGTCCAGCGCGCTCTCCCCTGCGCCGCTCACCACGAAGCGCAGAGTTTTTTGCCTGTCATTGGCCAGATCAAGCAGGAGCGGATGTACGTCGTTTGTCCAGAGAGCCATCATTTCGCGGGGGACGCCTGGAAGCATGACGATGCGCCGCCCATCATAAGACGGAGGGTCTTTCCAGTAAACCCCTGGGGCTGTCCCGAGGGGATTAGGTATGGCCTTCGCCCCCTGGGGAATCAGTGCCTGCTTGTAGTTGTTTTCCGTGACGGCGCGCCCCCTGGACAAAAAAAAGTCGGTGATGTTTGAGCGCGTACTCGCGTCTTCAAACATCGGGACGCCAAGTACTTCCGCAGCGACTTCTTTAGTATTGTCGTCAAAGGTAGGCCCAAGGCCCCCCGTCGTAATTATCAATTCCGACCTCTCCAGCGCATCGGATATGCAGGCTTTAAGCGCGTCGCGCTCGTCTCCCACGCAGGTTTTCAGGCCCAGTTCAATTCCCAGTTCGGCCAGGCGCTCCCCAATCCAAACAGAGTTGGTGTCTGTACGCCCCGCCTTCAGCAGTTCTGAGCCAACGGCGATTATTTCCGCGCGGGTTTGAGCCTCTGCGAGTCTGAATGTGTGTGGATGTTTAGTAGCCATGTCGTGGTCAAGTATGAAAAAAGCCCTGGCGTCCTGTTGCCTGATGTCGTGTATTTGGAAGCGTATTGCTGGTTTTGCGACCGGCGCCGCAATCCTGGTTCAGGAACGGAATCAAATACTCCCAGGTCTTTTGCAGACACCCCTGAAAGCATTCCGGTAATTTAACAGGGTTCGGCTTCCAATTGTTCGGATCAGCCCCTGAAAGCAGGCGCTGTATATTTTCGGCAATGTTTTGCGCGTCGGTCACTTGCAGGCAGCCGGCCTCCAGCAACGGCAAAACCAGGTCTTCAAAATTTGTATAGCCAGGGCCTATCAGCGCAGGCGTCCCCCAGCGCAGCGGCTCCAGGGGATTGTGCCCCCCGTGCCAGCGCCAACCGCCGCCCACCAGAGCAACCTGACCGAGGCTATACACAGAGGCGAGCTCGCCCATGGTGTCCAGTAACAGTATTTGTGTTTCGCGCCATTGGCTCAAATCAAGCGGCCACGCGCCAGAAGCCCTTTTGTAAGAAAGTCCTTCATTATCCAGTAATCGCGCCACTGCATCGAATCTGCCAGGCTTGCGGGGGGCTATGATCAAACGCAGGTCGGGGAATTTTTCTCCTGCCTGTTTCCATGCGGTTAGTATCAGTTCTTCTTCACCCTCAACCATATTGCCGGCCACGATTATCGGCGCTCCGCGCCATCCCGCCTCAAGGGTCTTCCATCCATCGTGAAGCGCCGGAGGAGGGGGTAACTCAGCCTTTAAATTCCCCCCTAACACTACATTTGGCGCTCCCAGAGAGCGAAAACGGTCGGCTGATTCAGCGTCTCTTGCCGCTACCAGGGACATGCGGGAAGCCGCGCGGCGTAGCATAGGCTTAAAGGCGCTTTCCATCGTTCGGTTGGTGAGACGCCCGTTTAATATGCAAACAGGGATATTTCTGGATTCCAGCTCTCTGAACAGATTGGGCCAAATCTCTGTTTCCAGGGCAATGAAAACGCCCGGCGGCGTCTCAAAAAAACTCTCCAGGCCCCACTGGTCGTCCAGGGGAAAGCCACCGCCGGTCAGGCGCCCGGAGGCGTCGTCCCAAAGGGATAGCCGGATTTTCAAAAGCTCCAGGCCCGCTTGCGTGCCGGTGGTTATGTGAATCCTGCGGCTTGTTTCAAGCAATTTACCCAATAGCCCGGCCACGAGCAACAACTCTCCCACGCTGGCGGCGTGGAGCCATATCCAACCTCTCTCCAATGAAGGGGGGGCCTTGGCTTCCAACCGGACGCGAAGCGAGTCCGGCAAACCCATGAGCAACGCTCGGCCGACGGCCCCTGCCAGGGCGACGGCTACAAGGTATATTCCGCCTAAAAAATCCATTGAGGGGTTCACCGCTATTCGCTATTCTCCCGGAGTTTAACGCTGACAACAAATGAGGGGGCCTTCCGCCCCCTCGTTTTTTTCAATTTATTGCTTGCTCAGGCTTAATTTATTTAACGCCGTAGAGCTTGCCTTCCATCACAGACTTGACATTGTACTTAGCGCCGTTTATGGTCAACTCGGCGCGGCGGTTCTTTGCCAGGCCTTCAGGAGTGCTGTTATCGGCAATCGGCTCGTCCCAGCTGCGACCGGAAATATTTGCAGCGGGCACATTTATCCCTTCAGCCCTCAGATAACTTGCCAACGTATTTGCGCGGCGAACAGAGAGCTGCCTGTTATGTTCCCACGCGCCGGTTCTGTCGGTGTGACCGACGATGACGATCGCGCCTGGCTCCACGGCATTTTTGTACTTGGCGGCCCAACTTCTCACAAGGGCCCTGTTTTCAGAGATGTCTGTATAGCCGTTGGTAGCAAAGTGTATTCTGACGCCCTCGACGTCAACCACGGTTGCCTCCTTAACAGGAGGCGGCGGAGGCGGGGGCGGAGGAGGCGGAGGAGGCGCGGCTTTTTCAGGCTCAACCAATGTGGCCGGAGGAGGCGGGGGCGCAACTTTCTCAGGCGCCTTCGGCGTTATGGGCAGGGCGACGGGGGCGGGCGCCGCGCCGCAACCACTCCTGCCAAAACGAAGACCGACTACAAGAGACACTTCCCAAACAGGCGCGTGGCCCCTAGTGAAGCTGTCCGGCGAGGGATTCAGGTCGAGCGTGCCTAAAGGGGCGTCGCCGGTGTTTATAAAGTAGTCGCGATAATAATTACTTGCGTTAATTTCATCGCCCTTAGTCAAGGCCAGAGCGCCTTCAATCCCGACAAACGGGGTGAAATTAGCGCCTTTGTCAAACAAGTACCTTGCGTTGGCGCGCAGCCAGGGCCGCCAAATAGAGTTTTCAGTTAAAGTGCCATGGCGCCTGGCGGCTTCCATCCAATCATTGCGCGCGTCAACACCGATTCCGAGATCAAGATTCTGGCGTATGTCAAACCTCAGCAGAGCGCCCAGCTGCACCTGGCTCTTGTGCTTTAAGTCTGCTTTAGCGTTGCGGTCGCTCCATATTTCAAGCGGAACATCGTTTTGAAACCGATAGCCAGCGCTCAATACCAACGCCCCGAACGAAAAACAAATAGGTTCCACCGAAAATCTGATCGCGGGCGCCAGCCTTGGACCCTTTGAAGTAAATTCCCTGGTCAGTCCAGTCCCATCCCCAGCAGGGTAGAGGTAAGTCGCGTCATGGGAGTTATAATCCATGAGGCTTGCGCCGATTTGAACTTCAAACGGCCAATACTTTGATTTTTGCTTCTCTTGCTGTGATTGGCTTGCCGCCAAGCTAAAAGAAGCCGTTATGGCAACTAACCATAAAGAGAAACGTGTCACGGAAACCTCCTCCAAAATGCAACACATACTTTATAACCCCTCTGTACGAATTTTGTCAACCATTATCTATTTTTTTTTTTGTTTTCGTCCACATTGCCAGCATCGCTGTTTTTACCTTAAACTTAGCTTACCCTCAGAGCGTTCAACTTTGAGACAGCCGGACGCTCCGGGCCGGAACTTGCCTGTAAATTCCGGTCGCGTGACGCTCCCGGGGGCTTTGCCCACCTGAACATACATCAGAGAAAGCGGATAGTTTCATCTGGTCCCGTAGCTCAGCGGATAGAGCAACCGCCTCCTAAGCGGTAGGTCGCGCGTTCAAGTCGCGCCGGGACCACCAGTGAAAAGCCCTGAAAAAGCTGTTTTTTTTGGGGCTTTTTTTGTGTCATTTTTGCCGCTTTTAGATGTTGCCTTTGGGGGGAAGCGCAGAAGGGGGTTCCCCTTTTCTTCGGTAACGAATCGACAGAAATAGTAGTGGATACATAGCCCGACCATCCGTGCACACTTTTGCGTTGAAGGTAACAGAGAGCATAGGTGAATGACCAAATTTAATGTTGTCAACTACCTTGAGTCTGATGACATAGCTGGATACTTGAGATTTGCAAAAGAAGAAGAGCGTCCAAATGCATTTCTGGAAGCATTGGCCGGTGTGGCGCAAACAAGAGGTATTTGCTACCTCTCGCCTGATCTACTTCAATGCCGTACGCTTTATTGGCCTTTATCTAGCCTAATCAAAGTAGGAAAAATGTCCGATCTCAGCGGAAGTGAACGTCGAAAGCTGGAAAAGCTGCTTAACATGGGTGGCGGCTACGTCCTGAACTTTTCTGATCGTACTTTCGGGGACTTCTTTAGCGACTATAGAGTCGAAATTGATGCCGAGCGGTACAAGGCGCGGGGCACTTCTAAAGCCAACCGGATGCGTACCTTCTGGGAATTGGATAGTAATCATGTCTTGGGACGCGCCATCGTCGGGCTAATCGAATATGCAACCGATGAGCAATGCTTTGGTGACAGCAATCCTATGCTGATCGGCGACTGTCGGAAAATCGTCCAGCGGCTTCTCAGTGACTGTACTGTGCCCGAACTGGATGCGTTGACTGCCATTATTGATGAGCGGGGCTTCGAGGTTGTGGCCGAGCATGTCAGGGAAGCCATTGAGAAGAACCAGCCTGAGGGCGGACTGGATCGGCTGCATATTTTCGTCAACAAATTCATCCGTGTGATGTGTGAGTTGCACGGCATCACGATCACTTGCGAAAAGCCGCTGCATAGTGTCTTCGGGGAGTACGTGAAGGCGTTACGGAACCATGGTCATATTGAATCAGGCATGACAGAGCGCATCCTGAAGTCCAGTATCTCAGTGCTGGAAGCCTTCAATGACGTACGCAATAACAAAAGCCTTGCACATGACAATCCGATTCTGAGCTACGAGGAAAGTCTGCTGATCTTCAACCATGTTGCGGCATCCATACGCTTCATTTTAAGGCGCTGGAGACGAAAATCAAAGCAAAAATCAAGATGGCGGAGCAACAAGCATCATGCTTTCCATGGGATGACGACATTCCGTTCTGAGTGGATTGAAAGCTGCTCAGTATCTTGTGGGTGTAAGTCCCACCCCTGTAATCGGTTAGTTGGCAGGGTAGCTATGGCATACGCATGGAGGGTAACTGAAATGTGGGAACAATGCCGGACAAGCTTGCCTTGTCCATTGCTTGAGGACTACCGGACGGTCGCGCTGCCGAAGGCCCTCAAAAAGATTTCATGATCAGGTAAAGATTTGGGGGGTAAACCAGTATGTATTAGTGGGGATCATCCCCACATATTTCTATGGAGGCAGAAAAATGCCCAGAAACATTCAAAGAAACATTCAGGTTTACCTTCAGCAAGCGCCCTACAACATTGAGTTCACGCTTAAGAAGGCTTGCGGAGACGGCGATTGGAATAGGCTCAGTCACGGCGAACGAAAGTCGTATGGCAAAAAGTTTCTACGGATGGTTATGAATGAAGAGTTTGCTTGTGTGGCCACTAGAAAAGTTTCGGTACACAAAGATATCTACCGGGAAGAACTGGAATGTCACATCGGCGTCGTTGACGGCGATCAGCGCCTTGCAACGCCTCGCTAAAGTTCAACAGACAAACAACAAATTGTTCCTACCTATACGATAGGAACAATCAAATGTTCTTGAGGCCCATCGGACGGCTGCGCTGCCGCAGGCCCTTCCGTGTCCTGGGCATCGCTGGAAGTCCTCCCGCGCTTCACGCCAGAGGCTTCCAGACCCATTCTCAGCGCCTTTTCAATGATCTTGTTTACGTCATAGCCTCGGTCTGCCAATAGCGCTTTGGCGTTAATCCCTTGTATTAAGTCTTCTCCAAGTGTGCAATCCGCCGTGGTAACTGCTGTAACAAATATTCGGACTGGATTACCATTCGCATCCACGGCCAAATGTATTTTCGAGTTGAGCCACCTTTTGGAACGCTTGCGACGCCGTATCCGCAGCTTAGAACGCTTGCGACGCCGTATCCGCAGCTTGGAACGCTTGCGACGCCGTATCCGCAGCTTGGAACGCTCGCGACGCCGTATCCGCAGCTTGTACGGCCCATGTCCTGATTACCGCCTACTGCTCCTGTGCCGTGTGGATGGACTTTGCAATGGGAAGTGTCAATCAAAAGCCACTCAAAATCTGGCTCATCAATTTGTTTTCTTCTTTGCTGCCGCGCGCGGCGGCGAGATGGCTTTATTCAGTTCGGCCTCCGTGGCGTTTCCCTTTAGAAAATCTAGAAGCACAGGGGCCTTTTTGTTATCCGGCGAGAGGACTATCAGGCGATACACGAGGGCGATTTTTTCTTCCTGACTGGGGTAGTCCTTCATATATGCGGCATGGTGCGTAACAACGCTGTCCACCCACTTGGCCGTATTTCCGCCATACTGCCTGTGTTTGATTTCGTCCTGTTCCACCTTGATTTTTTGAAACATCAGTTCATCCAGTGGCTGTTCCGGATTAAACGAGGCGACGTCCTTATCGGCTTTCTCGGAGCGGGATTTGAAATAGTCAAGGGCCTCTTGATTTATCGTCAACTCGCTTTCAAAAAACTGTAATCTTTCCAGTACAGTGTAGTCGTCGTTTGTATAATCGCTTTCTTCCCTGGCTTTTAATTCCTTGAATTCATCGGAATCTATCAGCTCCCTGAGTTGCTTTATGTTGTTTTCAATGTTTTCGCTGAATCTGACAAAAGCGGCTTTGGACTTCTCGGCAGGTTCCACAAGCGCTTCCCGAGACTTTTTGTAGTACTCGGCCGCCTTCTCCCATTGACCACTGAAATCCGCGGCCATGGCGGTTTCGCGGTATAGATAGGCCATGTTGAGGCAATAATCATAGCTTGCCATAACCGTATTGAGATCTTCGCTGTTAAAGTCCAGCGCGGGCGATTCCGCTTCAATCGCTTGCTCAAGCATAGCCATGGCTTCCCGTGGATTGGCCTGTACTAATTTCCTGGCGTCGTTCATAACCTGACTGGTTGTTTTTATGCGTTCCCTGATGGCAGTCTGATCCGCAGACTGGGCGGCGCAGGTAAAAGACGCTCCCGCAATAAGAGTAATCGCCAAGAGGGATTGTTTGAGTAGTCCCATGATTAATCCTCCCAAATCAGAAATCATTGTCTCATAACCTTGTCGTATCTTCCAAGTGTGAAGTGATACCATTAACCAATGCGTCTGGTTTTGCTACGCCTCTCGGCTTTGGGCGACATCCTCCGGGTTCTTCCCGCCTGGAAGAACTTGCTCGACGCCTTTCCTGAGGCCAGGATAAAGGCCGTCGTAGAAGACCGCCACTCCTTTTTACTTACGCCGTTTACAAAAATAGAGCCCGTGATAGCGCGCCGGAGCAGGCTGTCTAACCCGTTAAGCGCCATTGCCGAACTCCGCAGGGCCGGAAGCCTTATTAAAGGCGCCGATGCCTCACTGGATTTCCAC
>JAISSN010000192.1 GCA_031273105.1 Holophagales bacterium
GTGTTGCGCTACCAGTATAAATCCCCAAGAGCGTCTTAAATGAATGCAGGAGTATGAACATGTCCCCCCGAAACTTGCTCTGGATCATTGTCCCCGTAGCCTTGTCCGCAGGCGTCCTCTGGTTGTCCGCCCAGGATGGGAAAAACCCGCCCGAAGGCGTAAAAATCGGCGAATTGGCCGCAAAAGTACAGGCCAGGGAAAAAGCCGTGTCACAAAAAGAGGCGACGTTGTCCCAATTGGAACAGCGTTTGAACACGCTTCAGGCAACCTTGACCCAGGAACAGGAAAAAAATATAGCCGCCGAAAAAGCGCAACAAGAAGCGCACAAAAAAGCGATTGCATCGCTTGCGGAAGAAAAAACAAAGATTGAAGCAGAGCGAGTCCGTGAAATCACGCGTGTTCGGGACCGCGAGAAAGCTATTGAAGTGGAGAGAGATCGCGAACTCAACAGAATCAAAGAGGAACAGGACCGCGAGATGGAAAAAATCAACCAGGAGCGGTCTCGTTTGAGGAACGTCACAAAGGTTGACGAACAACTGGTCAGGACGTTTGAAGCCATGGATCCAATCCAGGCGAGCCTTGCTCTGCAAGAGTTGTCAAAGACAAACTTTGACGTGGCCGTAGGCCTGATGGCGTCCATGGCGCCCAAAAAAGCCGCCAGGCTGCTTGATCAGTTGGTACCCCTGGACGTAAAATTATCGGGCGACATAAGCGAACGCCTTGGACTGCGCGAGAGAGAACCGGCTAAACCCAATGCCGCCAGATAGAAATGACGTGTACGCCGCGGGAGTTGAAATCAACGCCCAGGACAAAGCTATAGCGACGGTCTGGAAAAATGGCAATGTTCATTGGCGGCTCGGCGATGGGTATAACGATACGAGAGCTTATTCCATTTTTGCATCAGGCAGCGACGTGTACGTTGCGGGAAATGAAGTCAACGCCCAGGGTAAAGCTGTTGCAACTATCTGGAAAAACGGCGGTGTCCATTGGCGGCACAGCGATGGGTATAACGATACAAATGTTTGGTCTGTTTTTATCAAGTAAAGTCAATTTATCTGGTATTTGAATTATTTGAATTTAGACAGAAGGCGGCTCCATGCCCATAGCCGCCCAGCCCTCTTTGGTGGGGCCGCATACGCTGGGCGGTACCAGCCCTGCCTGGCGCATCAACACAAACATCTCGCCGCGATGGTGGGTTTGATGTCCGATAATCATGGCAAGGCTCGCGCCGCGCTTCCACATCTCTCCGTACATGTTGTCTTCCTGCAGCAGCGTTTCGTCTGTCCAGGCTTCCAGGCCCTTTAAGAAACTGGCGCTGGCCTTTTGATACGCGGCTTTGACTTCGGCCATTGTCGCGGGCGGGTCAATGATAGCCATGTTTTCTACCATTTCGTGGCCGTCAATCACTAAGCCAAGGTGCCCCGGCATTTCTATAAGTGTCTCAACCAGATGCCAGGCTATGCGCTTCAGCGTTCTGTGGCCTTCCGTGACGGCCTGGCCGGCGTGTTCGTCAGGAATGGCGTCGAATACCTTTATGGTGTTTTCGGCTTCAACCTGCCAGATCGTCTTGAAATCTTCTATCTTGCGGAACATGCGCTACTCCTTATTTGATTCAGAAATGAAATTATTGTACACTTTATTTGTTTTTTTGTGTAATATGAGAATTGAGTTATTTTTGTGTTTTTTGTTTTTGAAGTTGATTTCGGCAGGGTGGTCTGATGATTGAGTTGCAAAACCTGTACATCTGCTTGGTAGAACCTTCCAATTTGCAGGCAAACATCATCACCAGAGATTTAAATGGCATTGGCCTCACCCAGATAAGCAAGGTCAAAAACGGCGAGGAAGCTCTGGCCGCTGTTGAGAGCGACCCCCCCCCCGACGTTGTGATGAGCTCCATGTACTTGTCCGACATGACAGGCACAGATTTGCTTACCTCTATTCGCCAGCAGTCGTCCCACCCCGAGACTCCTTTTGTGCTTGTATCCAGTGAGACCGACCCGCGTAACCTGGAAGGCGTCCGCCAGGCCGGCGTCATTGCGCTGCTTCCCAAGCCATATACAAAAGTTCAACTTTTGCGCTCCGTAAAAAACGCGTTGGATTTCCTGAACGCGGACGAGGAGAGAGAAGAATCGCCGGACCTCAAACTGTCGAATCTAAGGGTTTTGATAGTTGATGACAGCAAAATTGCCCGTAAGCACATCAGAACTATTCTGGAGCGTATTGGCTTTGAAGACTTCACAGAAGTTGTTGATGGTCTGGAGGCCATACCGCAGGTTGAAAACGTACTGTTTGACTTAGTGGTCACCGACTACAACATGCCCAACTTAGACGGGCTGGGGCTTGTTGATTTCATCAGGAACAAGAGCATTCAAAGCTCGGTGCCAATCCTGATGGTTTCCAGTTTGCAAGACCAAGATCGCCTGGCCGCCGTGATGGATGCAGGTGTTTCAGCTGTCTTTGACAAACCCTTTGAAATCAACTCCGTGCGACAGCTCGTCAAACAGCTCTTTAGTGAAGAAGAAGTTTAGAGCGGCTTAATCCAGGCGCGATTACGCGCAATTATTTAATGACTACTTCGGCGAGGCGCGCTGATGATTGAACTACAAAACCTTTACATCTGCCTGGTAGAGCCTTCCAGCGTACAGGCAAACATCATCGCCAACGAGTTAGGCGAGATCGGCATTACTCAGATCGGCAGAGTAGCAAGCGGCGCAGAGGCTATTCAAACCCTGGAAGGGAACACGGCTCCAGACGTTGTAATGAGCGCGCTGTACCTGCCCGACATGACAGGCACAGATTTGATTTTTGCCATACGTCAGCAGTCGTCCCACAGCACTACGCCCTTTGTCCTCATATCCAGCGAGACCGACCCCCGCAATCTGGAAGGCGTCCGCCAGGCCGGCACTATAGCGATCCTGCCCAAACCATTTAGCAAGGTTCAGCTTTTGCGCTCTCTGCAAAACACGCTGGACTTTTTGAACGCGGAAGAGGAACGGGAAGAATTCGCTGATCTTAAGCTATCTGACCTGAAGGTGTTGATCGTTGACGATAGCAAGCTGGCCCGCAGGCACGTCAAAACTGTGCTGGAGCGCATCGGTTTTGAAAACTTCATTGAAGTGCCTGACGGCAGGGAGGCTATATCTCTTCTCGGAAATACACTGGTTGATTTAGTGGTTACAGATTATAACATGCCCGACGTTGACGGTCTGGCCCTGGTTGACTTCATAAGAACCAGGAGTATTCAAAGCTCGGTGCCAATCCTGATGGTTTCAAGTATGCACGACGAAGGCCGCCTGGCCGCCGTGATGGACGCGGGCGTTTCAGCCATTTGCGACAAACCCTTTGAAACAAATTTAGTGCGTAAGCTGGTCAGACAATTTGTAGGCGGTAACTAGAGCCTTTGAAAAAATTGAACCGCGCGGTGCGCTTGGAACCTAAATTCCGCAAAAAATATAGTATACATTTGGCAAACCTTGTTTTTTTATAATGGGTAATGGCGCGTCTCAGTGTTTAATACGACTTAAAAACAGCGGCGCGCTGCACTTGGCGCAATTAGACTGGTGGTACGGGTTTCTGTGGTTGCATTGGGAGCATATCCTGTCATTTTTGCGCTTTCGCAGCATAAGGCGCAGGTAGAGTATCCCCGCGACGAGTACTAACAGCCCGGCCTTTTGGTAGTCTTGGAACATAAATTTTTCCGGCACGTTTGTCTTTGCGGGTTGCTCTGTCTGGTCTATCTGAATCGTATGCTGGAGCATGCTGCGTTTTTCCTGTTTGTTTGAGCTAATTGCAAAACCTCTGGAAAGATCGCAAGCCAGCATGGCAGTCGCAGAAAAACGAGTGTCTGGCGCCCGTGTTCCTGGCAAATTCGGAGGTTTTGCAATTAGCTCGTTTATTTATTATAGCCATTCCGCTTCAAAATTGCGGAGCGCGGTTTTGAACCGGAATAGCTAGAGAAATTCAACTTTGAGATGGCGCGATTCAACTTTTTCCGGCGGCGCCGTGAAGAGGTTTTTTTCGCAATTTTCTTGACAGCCAAAGCATGAACCAGTAACCAAGGGGAAGGGACAAAAGGCAAAACGTGAAGCCGCCAAGCAGGTAGGGCCATAGTATGGGCTTGAGCATTACAAACATGTCTGCAAAGCCCTGGCTGGATGTAAAGCTAGTAATACCTATACTCTTCCAGGAAATGCCGGATATGTCTATTTTCCATCCCCTGCCAAGGAGCAAGTTACCAAGAAACACGCTTGCGCTGGCAATTGGCACCAGTGTCCAGGGGTTATTAAAAAAACTGGATAAAAAAAGCATGGGGCGATGAATGCCCTTGATGAAAAAACAGCAGGCCAGGGCAATGCACGTCTGAGTGCCAAGAATAGGGTTCCAGGAGATAGAAAGCCCTATGGCGAAACTCAGGGCAATGCGTTCAGGAGTAAGTTCCGGAAGCAATATGTAATTGCGGAACCGCTGCCAAAGGGAAGGTTTGGCGGTCGGCGGGTTATCTGAATCGGGACTCGTCATTGATCAGTATTTAAAAAATGCTCAAAACTGCGGTCTTCCACAGGCAGTAGGGCGCATCCAGAATACATGAGCAATGGCGCATTGGTTTTAGGGATAGCCCTAGCAACTAAAAAAAACTCGCGGTCGGTTAATTCACGCAAGGTTTCTGGTGTTAGCGTACTGGCAAAACATCTTGAATAGTCTTCTCCGCCGTACAGGGAATCGTCGGATAATCCCGGCTCCACAACAATGCTGACGCCGGAAGCCCCGGCCAGCGCGCGCAAGTCTTTGGAAAGCCCGTCTGACAGGTCTATACATGCATGAACCTGCGGAATTTCGGCAAGTCTCACGCCCAGGCCGATATCCGGTCTTGGCGCTAAGTGCGCCATGATGTCGGCGTCCGGGGAGACAGTGTCTAATCGCTTACCGGATAACAGCTTTAAAAGCCCTCTGTGGCTCGCGCCAGGCATATTGTCAACGTAGATATTGTCGCCGTCTGACACGCCATTTCTGTGTAGCCGTCGCGTAGCCGCCCCAAAGGCCGTTATGCCCAGCCCCAGCCCCCTTTCCCGCCCAACGGTGTCGCCGCCGGTTATGGGAATACTGTAGTAATTCGCTGCTTCTGCCAAACCTTCGAGTATTTGCTCAAGGATAGCGGGGTCAATATCCTGACCTATTGCCAATGTGAGCGTAAACCCAAGAGGGCGGGCGCCGCTTGAATCAAGGTCGGAAAGATTGACAGCCAGCAACTTATGTCCCAGCATCCCAGGCGAGCGCCATTCCAGATTAAAGTGACGCCCTGATTCCATCAAGTCAGTAGTTACAAGCAGCGTCTCGCCAGCTATGGGAACGGGTATGCTCCCGCAATCATCCGTCAAAGCCTCCCCTCCAGGAAAATGTTGCTGAATCCAGGAGACGACGCTTGTTTCAGACAGTGTCAGCATAACTCCTCTGCCTGTAGCAGCCACAAAAACAAACCTACCTGAGCGCTAAAAAGTCGGCGCTCAGGTAGGGCAAGTTCAGGCAAAGGCTACTCAGCAAAATTTGCTACGTGCAGCTCGCCGCGCAGGCCGGCGCCTCTTTGCAGAGTGAGATCCTGGTATGTGATCTTCGCGTCAATTTGGGCGGAGGACGCAACCATCAATTCTCTGCAAACCGACGTGCCTGAGAATTTGCCGCGTATATTCAGGATTTTGCAGTTGACGTTTCCCTCAAATAAACCGGTCGGGCCTATGGTGAGAGAAGAGACTTCCAAATCCCCTTTAACCGTCCCCTCAATATGAAGCGCCCCCGGGGTTTTTATGTTGCCCGTGAGAACAACATCTTCGCTGATTATGGAAGGTTTGCCCGACCCGGACGTGACTTCCATGCTCGACCTGTAGCTGCCGGTTGGCTCCGACGCGGAACGCGAAGGCTGATTGTAGTCGCTGCCTTCTGAAGGTGTGTAAGAAGGCTGCACGTTCCCTTTGGGGTTATCTTGCGTGTTAGTTGATTTGTTGAACATTTCTAGCTGCCCTTATAACTTTGATGGGGTTTGCTGAAAAACCTCCCACCAGCACTTCAAAGTGCAAATGGGGGCCTGTGGAAGAAGCTCCGGTGTTGCCGACAGTTCCAAGTATCGTGTCAAGCTGGACGTTTTCCCCAACCTGAAATTCTCTATGTCCTGGAGATGGGCATACAGCGTCTGGATGCCATTGTTGTGCTGAAGTACAACCGTGTTTCCGAGCTGGGTATGCATTGAGTTTTCTAAACGAGCCTTTTCTGTATTCAGAAAGGAACTCGTCAGACATAGACCCGCCAATGAAATTGACGCCATGGAAAAACCGGCGATTGCGCGCCTGACTGCTGCACGCTGAAGAGCGGCCGGCATTTTGAAATAGCGAAGCAGGCTGTCCTGCTCAACAATCAGACGAAAATCCTTGTACTCGTAATTCCACCACTTTGGGAAAATTACGAGCGCGCGTCCTAACCAAGTTAAGATTATTCGCCAGTTTCCAACCATGGCACGAACTTCTTTCCCTATTCCTATTCATCCTCGGCGGAAGGAACTGGCTCAGCGGGAGGCGGGGTCTGGACAGGCGCTGGAGCAGGCGCCGGCTGAGTATTCGCCGGGCTGCTTTGCTGCGTCATCTTGCCCTCCACCAAGCCGCCCTTTTCTATTTCAAGTTCGGCATAGTGAACAACGCCAGTGACCTTTCCGGTTGATCGGAGGATGAGCGACTGACTTACGGCAAGGGTTTGATTGACCTCGCCGTGGATGTCAGCCCTTTCGGTTTTTGCGTGCCCAACTATACGGCCCGTCTGCCCGACCACCAGTTCTTTGGCTGTTATTTCGCCATCAATCGAACCATTCACGACAGCCCGATTTGGCACGATCAGAACGCCTTTAAGAGAAACATCATTGCCTATGACGATGTTTCCGGCATGTTCAGTAATTTCCATGTATTCCTCCTATATCAACTTTCACGAAAGTTGTGTTTCTGACTCCAACGAGTACCACACTGCAAGTTTAGAGCCAAGGCTTAACTTTGTAAAGAGAAAATTGTTCGATTATCATTATTGGCCAAAAAAAATGTTAAAAAAACAAAATTACAAGACTGTAATTATCGAAAAGTCGTTTTTTAAGAGGGCTTGCTTAAGGTTTCGGATGTGTTTGGGCGTGACCTGATTGCCCTTTGCCGTTAGATTGGAATAATTCAGCTATTGCCCCTAGTGAACTCAGCGCGGCGGCGGCTTCTGTGGGCAGGAAAATCTTTGTGGCCTTGCCGTCGGCAACTTTTTCCAGCGCCTCAAGGCTGCGTATAGCAATTAGGCCGGGGTCAGGGTTACCGGCGTGGATGGCGTTAAATACCGTTTCAATCCTGAATTTTTCCGCTTCAGCCAGTGTACGGACGGCTTGCGCCTGGCCTTCGGCCCTTACGATGGCGCTTTGACGCTCACCCTCGGCCCTGAGTATCTGGCTTTCCCTTTCGCCTTCCGCCTTGAGTATGGCGCTCTGCTTGAAGCCTTCAGATTCAAGGATGGCGGCGCGCTTTTCGCGTTCGGCCTTCATCTGCTTGGACATCGCGTTGGTGATATCCGTCGGCGGCTCAATTTTTTGAATTTCAACGCGGACTACCTTGACGCCCCACTCGTCGGTTGCCTCGTCCAGTGTCTGGCGCAGTTGGGAATTGATTTTTTCGCGGCTGGAGAGGGTTTGGTCCAGTTCCATTTCGCCGACGATATTTCTCAGGTTTGTCTGGGCTAATTTGACGGCGGCGTACTGGAAGTTGACGATGTTATAAATGACGCGGACGGGGTCCGTAACCCTGAAATAGATAACGGCGTCAACGGTGACGGCGGCGTTGTCCCTGGTGATTACCTCTTGCGGCGGAACGTCAATGACTTGTTCCCTGGTGTCAACCTTGATGATTATCTGGAAGAAGGGAATAATAAAAGTCAGACCAGGCTGCCTTGGGGGGGCGGAGTACTTGCCCAGGGTTTCGACCACGCCCTTTTCGTAAGGGCGGATAATCCTCAGGGCTTTTGAGGCCAGTATCAGCAGAAAGAAGCCGAGGACTACTACGATGGCGAATTCGTTCATAATTGCTCCTTGTTGGAAGTTGCTTCGGAACTGAGGTTGACTTGAAGTCTGGCGCCGACGACACGGACGATTTCGACATGCGAGCCTTCAGAGATTGACTGATCGCTGATTGCGCGCCATATAGCGCCGTTTGCAAGCCGGACTTGCCCCTTGCCCGTATCGGGGTCTATAGCTTCAATCACCCTTGCCATTTGGCCCGCAAGACTATCCAGGCCGACCGGTACAGCGGGGCTTTTTTTCATCCAGCGCCTTGCGACGGGAGCAACAATCAGAATAGCCAGGAGTGAGACCACAAAAAATAACGCCCAGGCCGCCCAGGCGGGAGCGCCGAGCATGACCGCCAGCGACGCCGTGAAGGCGCCCGCGCTGAAACAGGCAAAGAAAAACAGCCCGGGCGTTAGCATCTCTATGACGAGTAAGATCAGGCCCAAGACCAGCCAGACTAGAGAACCCATTGACAACTCCATTGGTTGTTATCAGCGTACACTTGAAAGGCCCCAAAAAATCGGATATTGCGCGTTATTTACAACTAAGCCAAAGTATTCACTTTCAGCGTTAAACGGCTCTTGTAGCGGTTGGCGGCGTTTTTGTGCAAAACGCCCTTGCGGCAAGCCCTGTCAACAACTCCAAGAGTGGTTGGCAAAATAATGGAGGCGGCTGTCTTGTCGCCTGTGGAGACAACGCCGAGAAACCGTTTGATAGCGGTTTTCATGGCGCTGCGATTAGAGCGGTTTCGCAAACGCGCCGCAATATCGCGGCGGGCTTTTTTTGCTGCTGATTTGTGATTGGCCATGCAGAAGTACTCCAAAACTCGAAAACAGTGTAAAGCGCCATCAAGGCAGTAAATAACGCTATCACATTATCAAGCCAGTTGCAAACAAAGAATTTTTGAAATGCTTTTGGTCTGTTCCCCGCTAATACGCAAGACAAACGGCTATATCAGGATTTATTCTATTATGGAGGATTCGCCTCCTCTGAATTAAAGGATGAACATGGAGCGGTTAAAGCGCGCATTTGCGGCTGCGGTGAGATCGGCGCTTGAAGGCCGGCTGCCCGGCCATGAGATTTTGTTGGAGAGACCCAAATCCCAGGAGATGGGAGACCTGGCCTTTCCGTGCTTTCGCGCCGCAAAGGCCATCGGCTTAGACCCGGCCCAACTGGCGTGTGAAATGGCGCAATATGTCGAGGTTCCTGACGCCGAGGTCGTCGCCTCAGGGCCTTACTTGAATCTCAGGCTGGAGCCTAACCATAGGGCAAAAATAGTATTAAGCGGCCTTTTAGGTACCTCCGCAGCCCCAGGCGCCAGGGAAATTGACGCGACTGCTCAGGCTGTTTCAGAGCAAAAGCCAGGTTTTACTTGCGACTCTTTGATACCCCCAGCACAAGAGGCGGCAGCCTGGCCAAGCGACGCTTGCATGCGGCCCCTGGACGCCGTTGAGCAAGCATCACAAACGAGCACCGTCTTAATTGAGTACAGCAGCCCCAACATTGCCAAGCTGTTCACCATCGGACACCTTCGCTCCACCATGATCGGTCACGCCCTGGCCCAGGTAAACAGGTATCTGGGGCAAACAGTGCAACGGCTTAACCACATCGGCGATTGGGGAACCCAGTTCGGAACGCTGTTGGCCGCCTATAAAAGATGGGCGGAAGCCGACAACCCCAAATTGGAAAACGACTTCCCCTGGGCAGGCGAGGCCCCTTCAAAACGATGTACACCCCTGTTCAGGCTATTTCAGTTGTACGTCCGCTTTCATAAAGAAGAAGAGGAAAACGCTTACACGCGGGATGAAGCCAGGGATTGGTTCAGGCGGCTTGAAGCCGGAGACCAGGAAGCGCGCCGCCTGTGGGCCTGGTTCAGAGAGATAAGCCTGGCCGAATTTCAGCGCGTCTATGACAGACTTGGCGTCTCTTTTGACAGCATGGACGGCGAATCCTTTTTTGAGGACAAACTAATCGCCACGGTTGAATGTCTCCAAAAATCCGGCCTCCTGGAAGAAGGCGAAGGCGGCGCGAAAATAATCCGCCTTGATGACGCAGGTATTCAAACGCCCTGCATTGTATTAAAGGGCGATGGAAGCAGTATTTACGCTACCAGAGACCTGGCCGCAGCCCTGTATCGCAAGTCGCGCTACAACTTTGATAAGTGCGTCTATGTCGTTGGGTCTGACCAGGTGTTGCACTTCCAGCAACTGTTTGCCGTATTGGGCAAGCTGGACCCCTGGTTTCGGGGGCGCATGCTCCACACGCCTTTTGGCATGGTCAAGTTGCCGACGGGCAAGATGAGTACCCGTGAGGGCAACGTCGTCTTTCTGGAAGACGTCCTGGACGAAGCGGCGCACAGGGTTTTAGCCATTATTGAGGAAAAGAACCCAGACCTGGCTGACAAGCGACAAATAGCTGAAATGCTGGGCATTGGGGCCGTGGTCTTTTTTGACGCGATGAACGACCGCGTCAAGCCGATCACATTCACCTGGGACAGGGTGATAGCCCTGGACGGCGACACCGGGCCGTACGTCCAATACGCCCACGCCAGAATTTGCTCGGTTTTACGCAAGGCTGGCGGCGATTGGATCGAATACGTAAGGCCA